>NZ_JBFAXR010000030.1:0-71632 GCF_040680895.1 Streptomyces sp. NPDC051940
GTCCCCGGCTCCGAGGAGCCGGGGACCTTCGTCGT
The DNA here is from genome assembly GCF_040680895.1 of Streptomyces sp. NPDC051940. Classification (NCBI taxonomy): domain Bacteria; kingdom Bacillati; phylum Actinomycetota; class Actinomycetes; order Kitasatosporales; family Streptomycetaceae; genus Streptomyces; species Streptomyces sp. NPDC051940. The sequence continues at coordinate 36 of NZ_JBFAXR010000030.1, forward strand.
TTCCGTCTCCCCGTGGCCGGAATGCGACCGTCCGGCCAATCCGCCGTGAGCGGTGGCCCCGAACCCCTCCCGAGAAGCAACTCGAACCTGTGATGCAGGAGGGACGGTATGACAGCAGCACCGCATTCCACACGTGACCGAGAGGCGAGCCGACGCCGTGTCCTGCTCGGAGTCGCCGGGCTCGCGGTAAGCGCGGGCTGGTGATCGAGGCTGGGGCGCTGGGGGACGCCTCCGACACCCCGGTTCAGACCCGGGCGGGCCAGGCCGTCGTCCGGGTCCTGGCGCCACCGCGCACCTCCAGCCCCACGTTCGTGTACGACAGGGGCCGCTACACCACCTTCGACCTGCCGGACGGCCGGATCGCCGAGGGCGCCGGCATCGACGACCGCGGGCGGATCGTGGTCGGGGCCAAGACCGACGACCGCGACAGCTGCGACTACCGGGGGTATCTGCGCGACCCGGGCGGCCGGTACACGCGCGTCGACGTTCCCGGGGCAGCGGTGACCAACCCGCTGAAGATCAGCGATCGCGGGGAGATCGCCGGGAACTTCCGTACGGACGCGTCCTGTACGAGCCCGCTCAACGGCTTCCTGCGCGACCGGCGCGGGCGCTTCGTCCGTATCCGCTTCCCCGGTTCGGCGTACACGCAGGCCGCTGGGGTGAACGACCGTGGGCAGGTCGTGGGGGAGTACGGGACGGGGGACGGTGCGAGTCACGGGTTCGTGTGGCAGGACGGCCGCTACCGTACGGCCGACGTGCCGGGGGCCGCCGCGACGTCGTTGCTCGACGTGAACGACAGCGGGGCGACCGTCGGCGTGTACGTCGAAGCCGACGGCTCGGTGCACGCCTTCGTGCGCGGCGCCGCGGGCCGGGTCACCGTCGTCGACAGGCCGGGAGCCGTGCTCACGCTGCCCTTCGGGATCAACAACCGCGGCCAGATCGCCGGGTTCTCGGGCGCGTCGCTGCAGGACGTCCAGCAGGGCGACGTCAGCGGCTTCGTGCTGCGTCAGGGCGCCGACGGTCCCTTCACCCCCGTCGAGGTCCCCGGTGCCACGGGCACGGGGCCCTTCGACATCAACGACCTCGGGGTGGTCGTCGGGCAGTACGCCAACCCGGACGTGGGCGTCAGCTCGACGTCCGCTGGGCCGGGACCCGCATCGCCAGGATCGCCATATCGTCCGATGCCGGCTCTGCCGCGAAGCGTTCCACCGCGCGCATGACGCGGGCGGCGACCGCGCCGGCCGTCAGGCCCGTACAGGTGGACAGGACGTCGACCAGGCCCTCGTCGCCGAGCATGCGCGTGCCCTCGCGGCGCTCCGTGACCCCGTCCGTGACGCACAGCAGGACGTCGCCCGGGTCGAGCGTGATGCGCTCCTCGTACAGCTCGAGATCCTCCATGACGCCCAGCAGCGGCTGCGGTTCGGCGGCGGGGGCCACCGAGCCGTCGGGGCGCAGGCGCAGCGGGAGGGGGTGGCCGGCGCAGACGACCTTGACCACCGCGCTGCCGTCGCGCTGCGGCCACAGCTCGCCGTAGAGCAGGGTGAGGAAGCGGCTGCGGGCGCCCTCGTCGAGGATCGCGGAGTTCAGCCGCTCCAGGACCGCCGGGCCGCCGAACCCCTCGCGGGCGAGGAGGCGCAGCGCGTGGCGGGCCAGGCCGGTCACCGCGGCCGCCTCGGGACCCGTACCGCAGACGTCGCCGATGGCGAAGCCGTACGCGCCGTCGCGGATGGGGAAGAGGTCGTAGAAGTCGCCGCCGACCTCGTTGCCCTCGCCGGCGGCGCGGTAGATCACGTCCACCTCGACGCCCGGCACCTCGGGCAGGCCCGGGGGGAGGAGGCTGCGCTGCAGGGACTGGCTGATGGCCGTGCGCTCGGAGTACAGGCGGGCGTTGTCCAGGGCCAGGGCCGCGCGGCGGGACATGTCCTCGGCCAGCTCCAGGATCTCCTGGCGGAAGTGCTCGTCGGACGGCTTGCCCAGCACCAGCAGGCCGATGACCCGGTTGCGGGCGACCAGCGGGAGGACGACCGTCTCGCCGCCGACGGCGGAGGCCGTGGCGAGGGAGGGGACGGCCTCCGGGACGCCGCTGAGGCTCAGGCTGCGGAACGACGTGCGCAGCACCGAGGCGTGGGCCGCGTCGGCCGGGGTGGTCCAGACGCGGGCGCCGGGGGAGGGCACCGGCTCCGGGGGCGCGATGCGTGAGAGGAGCGCGCGCAGGTCGTCGATGCGGTCCTCGTCCTCGTGCAGGACGTACGACAGCTCCGGGTCGGCGCCCTCGGCCAGGGTGTAGACGGCGCACCAGCTGGCCAGGGTGGGGACCGTCATCTGCGCCATCAGGGCCAGGGTCTGGTCGCGGTCCAGGGTGCCGGCCAGCAGGTCGGACGCCTCGACGAGGAAGGACAGGGAGCCGCGGCGCAGCCGCTCCAGCTCGCCCAGCCGGGCGGACTCGACGGCCAGTGCGATGCGGTCGGCGGCGAACTGCAGGCGCAGCGCCTCCTCGTTGGTGTACCGGCCGGGCGACTCGGAGGCGACGCCGAGGGAGCCGGTGAGGCGGCCCTCGACCTTCAGCGGCACCGTGACGGCCGAGCGCATGCCCGTCGACGACAGCAGCGGTACGGCGCCCGGATCGGCCGCCAGGTCCTCGTGCACCGCCGGCATCCGCGCGGAGCCGTAGCGGCCGGTGCCCGTCTCGACGGGGACGCGGGCGAAGCGCTGCTGGGCGGAGGGCAGCCCCGTGGAGGCGCGCACCTCCAGCTCGGTCTCGTCGTCGGTGGCCAGCAGCAGGTACGCCGAGTCGCCGTCCAGTATGTCGCGGGCGCGCTCCACCGTGCGCTGGAGCAGGCCGTCGAGGTCGTCGGGGGCGGGGAAGCCGATGAACGCCTCGAAGGGGTCGGCGGCGCGCCCGGCCTCGCCCTGCGCGGGGATCGCGCCGGGGTCCTGCGGCGCGGGACGCAGCGGGGTCTGCAGCACCGCCCGCTCCTGGTCGCGTACCAGCAGGCAGACCGTCGAGGGGTCGCCGGCGGAGTCGCGCAGGCGCAGATGGGAGGCGTAGACGGGGATGACGCGGCCGTCGGCGCCCCTGATGCCGTACGAACCCTCCCAGCGGGAGTGCCGCAGCGCCTCGACCAGCCCGGTGCCCGTGCCGGGGGTGTGCGGCCAGGCGGCCAGCTCGCCGAGCGGCTTGCCGAGGACCTTCTCGGCGTCGTAGCCGAACAGGTCGCGGGCGTCGTCGCTCCACCGGCTGACGCAGCCGCCGCGGTCGAGCTGCACGACCGCGACGCGGACCTTGGACTCCAGCGCCAGCGGCAGGTCGTCGACCGCGAGGATGGGCCCGGCGGCGCGGGTGCCGGCCACCGGCTCCTCGATGTCCAGCTGGAACCAGACCTGCTTGGCCGTCGGCGTGTACTCCACGCCCCAGCGCGACGCCAGCGCCGCGCACAGCATCAGCCCGCGGCCGCCCTCGCGCTCGGGGGAGGACGGCACATGGTCGGCGGTGTCGAGCGGGAGTTCGCGCTCCGGATAGCGGTCCGAGACCTCGACCCGTACGCCCGCGTCCGTGCGCAGGCACCGCACCTCGACCGCCGTACCGGCGTGCACCACCGCGTTGGTGACCAGTTCGCTCGTCAGCACCACCGCGTCGTCCGTGATCTCCGTCGAGCCCCAGCCCTGCAGGGTGTCCCGCACGAAGGCGCGCGCGGAGGCGACCGACCGGCCGACCGGCTCGAACGTGGCAGCGGCCCGTGCGGCCCACTGGGAGGTCACGGCACAGGACTCCTCTGGCTCTGTCTGACGCTGGCTGTGTCTGGCGCTGCTCCGGCTGACGCGTCACCGCCCGGCGCCGGGCGGTCAACCGGGTGGTGCCCGCTTCCGGCTGCGGCGACGCATGCCCGCGCGGGCGCGGGCGGTTGTACGGGACGGAGATGACAGGGTAACCGGGTGATGCCGTCGTGAGGGGTGGCTATGGGTCAACGAATGAGCGTATGACCGGTCACGTTCGCCGTACGCACCGCCGTCGTGTGCGGTCATATCGTCCGTACCCACCACTCCGGGTGACCGGTCACGTTCGCTGTACGCCCCACCACGGTGCGCGGGGGTGAAAGACTGGGAAAGCTACGAACGACAGCCCGAGGCTGGACATGACGGCCTTGAGGCGAGCGAACCCCGCGGGAGGGACAAGTGGAGTCTGGCGCACCGGCGCGTGGCGCGAGCACGCGCACGAAGGGCAGTGTCCCCGCGCGGCGCCCCCGCAACGCCGCCACGACCGAGGTGGAGACGGCGGCCCTGCAGAGGCTGCTGACCTCGCTGGAGGCGATGCGGGACGGCAACTTCCGCAAGCGGGTCGCGCCCACGGGCGACGGGCTCGTGGCGCAGATCGCGGTCACCCTCAACGAGGTCGCCGAGCGCAATCTGCACCTGACGGGAGAGCTCGCCCGGGTACGCCGGATGGTCGGCCGTGAGGGGAAGCTCACAGAGCGACTGGACCTCGGAGCCTGCGAGGGATCGTGGGCCGCAGCCATCGAAGGCTCCAATGCGCTGGTGGATGACCTCGTGCGCCCCCTGGCGGATGTGGGCCGGGTGCTCACGGCGGTCGCCGAGGGCGATCTGGACCAGCGGATGGATCTGCGTCCGCAGGGCTCCGACGGGGTGCCCCGGCCGCTGCGTGGCGACTTCCTGCGGGTCGGACGGACCGTCAACGGCCTGGTCGACCAGCTCTCGGCGTTCACCGACGAGGTGACCCGCGTCGCCAGCGAGGTCGGCACCGAGGGCAAGCTCGGCGGCCAGGCCAAGGTGCGCGGTATGTCCGGTTCGTGGAAGGACCTCACGGACTCCGTCAACACCATGGCCTCCCGGCTGACCGCCCAGGTCCGCGATATCGCGCTGGTGACGACGGCGGTGGCCAAGGGCGATCTGACCCGCAAGGTCACCGTGCACGTCGACGGCGAGATGCTCGAGCTGAAGAAGACCGTCAACACGATGGTCGACCAGCTCTCCGCGTTCTCCTCCGAGGTCACCCGCGTGGCCCGCGAGGTGGGTACGGAGGGCGAGCTCGGCGGTCAGGCGACCGTCCCGGGCGTCGCCGGCACCTGGAAGGACCTGACCGACAACGTCAACCTGATGGCGTCCAACCTGACCTCGCAGGTGCGCAACATCGCCCAGGTCACCACGGCCGTCGCCAACGGTGACCTGTCGCAGAAGGTCACGGTCAGCGCGCGCGGCGAGGTCGCGCAGCTCGCGGACACCATCAACCAGATGACCGAGACCCTGCGCACCTTCGCCGACGAGGTGACCCGCGTCGCCCGCGAGGTCGGCGACGAGGGCCAGCTGGGCGGCCAGGCGCAGGTGCCGGGCGCGGCCGGCATCTGGAAGGACCTGACGGACTCGGTCAACACCGCGTTCCGCAACCTGACCGGCCAGGTCCGCGACATCGCGCAGGTGACGAAGGCGGTCGCGGACGGCGATCTGTCGCAGAAGGTCACGGTGGACGTCTCCGGCGAGATGCTCGACCTGAAGAACACCGTGAACACGATGGTCGACCAGCTCTCGGAGTTCGGCTCCGAGGTCACGCGCGTCGCCCGGCAGATCGGCGTCGAGGGCGAGCTGGGCGGCCAGGCGCAGGTGGCGGGCGCCGCCGGTACGTGGAAGGACCTGACGGACTCGGTCAACACCGCGTTCCGCAACCTGACCGGCCAGGTCCGCAACATCGCCCAGGTCACCACGGCGGTGGCGAACGGCGATCTGTCGCAGAAGGTCACGGTCGACGTCTCCGGCGAGATGCTCCAGCTGAAGAACACCGTGAACACGATGGTCGACCAGCTGTCCTCCTTCGCCGACCAGGTGACCCGGGTGGCCCGCGACGTGGGCACCGAGGGCCGACTCGGCGGTCAGGCGCAGGTGGAGGGCGTCTCGGGCACCTGGAAGGACCTCACGGACTCCGTGAACTTCATGGCGTCCAACCTGACCTCCCAGGTCCGCAACATCGCCCAGGTCACCACCGCCCTGATGCGCGGCGACCTGTCCCAGAAGATCGAGGTCGACGCCCGCGGCGAGATCCTCGAGCTGAAGAACACCATCAACACCCTCGTCGACCAGCTCTCCGCCTTCGCGGAGCAGGTCACCCGCGTCGCCCGCGAGGTGGGTACGGAGGGCCGGCTCGGCGGCCAGGCCCAGGTGCAGGGCGTCTCCGGCGTGTGGCGCGACCTCACCGACTCCGTGAACGGCATGGCGTCCAACCTGACCGCCCAGGTCCGCAACATCGCGCAGGTCGCGACCGCGGTGGCCCGCGGCGACCTGTCGCAGAAGATTGACGTGGACGCCCGCGGCGAGATCCAGGAGCTGAAGAACACCCTCAACACGATGGTCGACCAGCTCTCCTCCTTCGCCGAGGAGGTCACCCGCGTGGCCCGCGAGGTGGGTACGGAGGGCATGCTCGGCGGCCAGGCCGAGGTGCAGGGCGTGTCGGGTACCTGGAAGGACCTGACCCAGTCCGTGAACTTCATGGCGAACAACCTGACCATCCAGGTCCGCAACATCGCCGAGGTCACGACCGCCGTCGCCAACGGCGACCTGTCCAAGAAGATCACCGTCGACGCGCGCGGCGAGATCCTCGAGCTCGTCACCACGGTGAACACGATGGTCGACCAGCTGTCCTCCTTCGCCGAGCAGGTGACGCGGGTCGCCCGCGAGGTGGGTACGGAGGGCCAGCTCGGCGGCCAGGCGCAGGTGCGCGGGGTCTCGGGCATCTGGAAGGACCTCACCGAGAACGTGAACCTGATGGCGGTCAACCTGACCTCCCAGGTGCGCAACATCTCGCAGGTCGCCACCGCGGTCGCGGGCGGCGACCTGACCAAGAAGGTCACCGTCGAGGCGCGCGGCGAGGTCGCGCAGCTCGCCGACACGGTCAACGCGATGGTGACCACGCTGTCGTCCTTCGCGGACGAGGTCACGCGTGTGTCCCGCGAGGTGGGAACGGAGGGCCGCCTCGGCGGCCAGGCCCGTGTCCCCGGCGTCTCGGGCACCTGGAAGGACCTGACGGAGTCCGTGAACTACATGGCCTCCAACCTCACCAACCAGGTGCGCAACATCGCCCAGGTGACGACGGCGGTGGCGAACGGCGATCTGACGAAGAAGATCGACGTGGCCGCCCAGGGCGAGATCCTGGAGCTGAAGAACACCATCAACACGATGGTCACCCAGCTCTCCGCCTTCGGTGACGAGGTGACCCGGGTTGCCCGCGAGGTGGGTACGGAGGGCCGCCTCGGCGGCCAGGCCCGCGTCCCCGGCGTCTCGGGCGTCTGGATGGGTCTCACCGAGTCCGTGAACCTGATGGCGAACAACCTCACCTCCCAGGTGCGCAACATCGCCCAGGTCGCCACCGCCGTGACCCGCGGCGACCTCAGCCTCAAGATCGACGCGGACGCCGCGGGCGAGATCCTGGAGCTGCAGGAGTACATCAACACGATGATCGTCAAGCTCCGCGAGACCACCCTGGCCAACAAGGAGCAGGACTGGCTGAAGGGCAACCTGGCCCGCATCTCCGGTCTGCTGCAGGGCCGTCGCGATCTGGCGGACGTGGCCCGGCTCATCATGAGCGAGCTGACACCGGTGGTCGCCGCGCAGCACGGCGCGTTCTTCATCGCCCTGCCGGCCGCCGGCGGCGACGAGCTGGGCGCGGAGGGCGCCGAGGACTCGTACGAGCTGCGGATGATCGGCTCGTACGGGCATCAGCGCGGCGCCATGCCGACCGTGCTGCGGCCCGGGGAGACGCTGATCGGGACGGCGGCGCAGGAGAAGCGGACGATCCTGGTCGAGAACGTGCCCGAGGGCTATCTGAAGATCGCCTCCGGTCTCGGCGAGGCCCCGCCGGCCCATGTGATCGTCGTACCGCTGGTCTTCGAGGACACGATCCTCGGTGTGGTGGAGCTGGCGGCGTTCCAGAACTTCACCCAGATCCAGAAGGACTTCCTCAGCCAGCTCGCCGAGATGATCGCCACGAGCATCAACACCATCTCCGCCAACACCAAGACGGAGAGCCTGCTCAAGCAGTCCCAGGAGCTGACCGAACAGCTCCAGGACCGCTCGCAGGAGCTGGAGAACCGGCAGAAGGCGCTGGAGGACTCCAACGCCGAGCTGGAGGAGAAGGCCGAGCTGCTGGCCCGGCAGAACCGCGACATCGAGATCAAGAACGTCGAGATCGAGGACGCCCGGCAGGGCCTGGAGGAGCGGGCCGAGCAGCTCGCCGTCTCCATGCGGTACAAGTCGGAGTTCCTGGCGAACATGTCGCACGAGCTGCGTACGCCGCTGAACTCGCTGCTCATCCTCGCCAAGCTGCTCGCCGACAACGCGGAGGCCAATCTCACGCCCAAGCAGGTCGAGTTCGCCGAGACCATCCACGGCGCCGGCTCCGACCTGCTGCAGCTGATCAACGACATCCTCGACCTGTCGAAGGTCGAGGCGGGCAAGATGGACGTCTCGCCGACACGGATCGCGCTGGTGCAGCTGGTCGACTACGTCGAGGCCACCTTCCGCCCGCTGACCGCGGAGAAGGGGCTCGACTTCTCGGTGCGGGTCTCGCCGGAGCTGCCCGCCACGCTCAACACGGACGAGCAGCGGCTGCTGCAGGTGCTGCGCAACCTGCTGTCCAACGCGGTGAAGTTCACCGACAGCGGCGGCGTGCAGCTCGTCATCCGGCCCGCCGGGAACGACGTGCCCGTCGCCATCAAGGAGCAGATGCTGGAGAACGGCTCGCTGCGCGACCCCGACGCGCCGCTGATCGCCTTCTCCGTGACCGACACCGGGATCGGCATCGCCTCGTCGAAGATGCGGGTGATCTTCGAGGCGTTCAAGCAGGCGGACGGCACGACGAGCCGGAAGTACGGCGGTACGGGCCTGGGGCTGTCCATCAGCCGGGAGATCGCACGGCTGCTCGGCGGCGAGATCCACGCCGACAGCGAGCCGGGACGCGGCTCGACGTTCACGCTCTACCTGCCGCTGCATCCGGCGGAGCTCGCCCATGCGCACCTCGCCCCGGACACCGCCGTCCACCCGGACGGAGCGGTCGCGGACGCGGTGGCGGCGGCCGGTCACGCGGCCGAGGACGGCGGGCAGCCGGCCGAGGCGCTGCTCACCACGGCGGTGCTGGCACCCGAGGCGCTGCTGCCGGGCCAGGGCGCCCCGCAGCCCCGGGGCAACGGACCCACGGGCCGGCGCGAGCAGCGGGCACTGGCCGCACCGCAGTTCAACGGCGCCTTCGACGGCGAGAAGGTGCTGATCGTCGACGACGACATCCGCAACGTCTTCGCCCTCACCAGCGTCCTGGAGCAGCACGGCCTGGCCGTTCTGTACGCCGAGAACGGACGCGAGGGCATCGAGGTGCTCGAGCAGCACGACGACGTGGCCGTGGTGCTGATGGACATCATGATGCCGGAGATGGACGGGTACGCCACGACGTCCGCGATCCGGCGGATGCCCCAGTTCACCGGGCTGCCGATCATCGCGCTCACCGCGAAGGCGATGAAGGGCGACCGGGAGAAGGCCATCGAGTCCGGCGCCTCCGACTACGTCACCAAGCCGGTGAACACCGATCATCTGCTGGCCGTCATGCGGCGCTGGATGCACGGAGAGTGAGGGCAAGCGCGAGCAATCACCGGCAGCCGATGACTCAGTGTGGTCAAGTTGGTGTGAGCGCACGGGAATCCGGGAACCTTCTGGAACCGGGCGGCGTTCCTGCTTCGTGCACTGTGTCAATCCGGTGACAGGGTGTGGCGGACAGCGGGGTGCGGCTACCATGACGGCCACAAGGGCGGGCGGCGCTACGGGTACGTCCCCAGGGACGGCGTCCGGCAAGCTGCCGGGGCGAGGAGGGCGGGCCATGGTGCAGAAGGCCAAGATTCTCCTGGTCGACGACCGGCCGGAGAATCTGCTGGCGCTGGAGGCCATCCTTTCCGCGCTCGATCAGACCCTGGTCCGGGCTTCGTCCGGGGAGGAGGCGCTGAAGGCGCTGCTCACCGACGACTTCGCGGTCATTCTGCTCGATGTGCAGATGCCGGGTATGGACGGTTTCGAGACCGCCGCGCACATCAAGCGGCGGGAGCGGACGCGGGACATCCCGATCATCTTCCTCACCGCGATCAACCACGGTCCGCATCACACGTTCCGGGGATACGCCGCGGGGGCCGTCGACTACATCTCCAAGCCCTTCGATCCGTGGGTGCTGCGGGCGAAGGTGTCGGTGTTCGTCGAGCTGTACATGAAGAACGTCCAGCTGAGGGAGCAGGCGTCGCTGCTGCGGCTGCAGCTGGAGGGTGCGCAGGCGGGGCAGAACGGGGGGCGGGGGAAGGACGCGGTCGGCGTGCTTGCCGAGCTTTCCGCTCGGTTGGCTGCTGCGGAGGAGCAGGCTGAGGCTCTCACCAAGCAGCTCGATGAGTCCGCGGACGGTGCGGCGGTCGCTACCGCGGCGCATCTTGAGCGGAAGCTGTCCGCGTTGCGGAAGGCGCTCGATGCGCTCGAGCCGGGGGCGCCCGGCAGGGCGTGATCCCTCGCGGGGTGGTTGGCCTGCGGCCGGCTTGGGCTGTGGTTGCGTTTCTGCGTCTGGCCTGCGGCCGGCTTGGCCTGTGGTTGCGTTTCTGCTTCTGGCCTGCGGCCGGGGTCGCTGTGGTTGCGTTTCCGTCCGATGGGTGCGGTGCCGCTGCGCCCACCCGTGCCGCCCTGCGGCACGACTGCCCGCAGCATTGCGGCGTCGCCGGGCCGCGCAGCCCCCGGAGCCTCCCGCCCCCCGCAGCCTCCCCCCGGCCCCCCCGGCCTCCCGGCCTCCCGGCACTCCCTCCGGGCACCTCCCCTGGGGCACCTCCCCCCGGGCACCTCCCCCTGGGAACCTCCCCTGGGGCACCTCCCCCTGGGAACCTCCCCCGGGCACCTCCCCCCTCCCGCAGCCCGCCCGGGCACCTCTCTCCCGGGCACCCCCCTCCCGCAGCCCGCCCGGAGCTCGCAGGGGTCGCGGTGTTGCGGTGTTCGAGGCTGGAGCGTTCGCAGTGCCGGAGTCTGCAAGGCGGCGTCCGCAGGCCGCAGGTGACAGCGTTGCTGTGGCCTTGGCCCGCAGGGCCGCAGGCTTACGGCGTCCGTGGGGGTGCGATACCAGCCCGTCCGGCGTTTGAGGACGAGGCGCGCAGCGCCGACAGTGCGGTGGCCGGGGCACGCGGTGGCCGGGGTGCGGGGCCAGGGGTGACTCAGGGGGTGGGGCCGCGGCGGAGCCGGGGGGCGGAACGCGCAGGTCCTGCGTGTGTTGGTGTCATGTGGGCGGTAACCTCCCCCGTATGGCCTCTCGTACCTCTGGCAACGGCAACTCCCGGCAGCGAGCCGGGGGTAGTGGCACGGCCAAGAAGGCCGCGAAGGCTACGCCCCGCAAGAGCGCGCCCGCGAAGAAGGCGGCTGCCAAGAAGGCCCCGGCCAAGAAGGCGGCTCCGGCGAAGAAGGCCGCCCCGTCGCCGACGACCCCCGTACTGCGGGGCGTCCGGGCGGTCTGGCTGGGCGCGGCCCACACCGTGGGCGCGCTGTTCCGCGGAATAGGGCGGGGCGCGAAGGGGCTTGACCCCGCGCACCGCAAGGACGGCGTCGCGCTGCTGCTGTTCGGGCTGGCGCTGGTCGTCGCCGCGGGGACCTGGTCCAGCCTCGACGGACCGGTCGGTGGACTTGTCGACATACTGATCACCGGCGCGTTCGGACGACTTGACCTGCTGGTGCCGATCCTCCTCGCGATCGTCGCCGTACGCCTCATCCGGCACCCCGAGAAGCCCGAGGCCAACGGCCGTATCGTGATCGGGCTTTCCGCCCTCGTCATCGGCGTGCTCGGCCTCGTGCACGTCGGCTGCGGCGCGCCCGGGCGCGAGGAGGGCACCGAGGCCATAAGTGATGCCGGCGGGCTCATCGGCTGGGCCGCGTCCCGGCCGCTCATCGCCACGGTCGGCGACGTGCTCGCCGTACCGCTGCTGCTGCTCGTCACCGTCTTCGGGCTGCTCGTCGTCACGGCCACGCCCGTCAACGCCATCCCGCAGCGGCTGCGCAGGCTCGGTGTGCGGCTGGGCGTCGTGCACGACGACGCCGGCGAGCCGGAGGCGGAGCCGGCCGAGGACAAGGCGGCGTACGGGTTCGCCGAGGAGGGCGAGTACGCCGAGGACTGGCGCAGCGGTCTGGTGCGTATCGCGGAGGACGCGGACGCCGCCGCCGCGGAGACGGCGGGCGAGACCCGGCGCCGGCGCCGGCGCAAGGAGCAGGACCCGGTCGACATCGCGGCCGCCGCGGCCGCGGACCTCGACGGAGCGGTGCTGCACGGCGTGCCGCCCACGCCGCTGCTCGCCGATCTGGGCAGCGAGGTCACGGAGAAGACCGGGGGTGTGCCCGTCGCGCGCGCCGAGGGTCCGTCGCTGACGCCCTCGAAGATGCCCGACCTGATGCCGTCCGTGCCCGATCTGACCCGTACCGCCCCGGATCCGGGACCGGAGGCGGGGGAGGCGCTGCCGCCCCGGGCCGAGCAGCTGCAGCTCTCCGGGGACATCACGTACGCGCTGCCCTCGCTCGACCTGCTCGAGCGCGGCGGACCGGGGCGGACCCGCAGTGCGGCGAACGACGCGGTGGTGGCGTCGCTGTCGAACGTCTTCACCGAGTTCAAGGTCGACGCCGCCGTCACCGGCTTCACCCGGGGCCCGACGGTCACGCGGTACGAGGTGGAGCTCGGCGCGGCGGTGAAGGTCGAGCGGATCACGGCGCTGGCCAAGAACATCGCGTACGCCGTGGCCAGTCCCGACGTACGGATCATCAGCCCGATCCCCGGGAAGTCCGCGATCGGCATCGAGATCCCCAACAGCGACCGCGAGATGGTCAATCTGGGTGACGTGCTGCGGCTGGCGGCGGGCGGCGACGACCACCCCATGCTCGTGGCGCTCGGCAAGGACGTCGAGGGCGGCTATGTGATGGCCAATCTCGCCAAGATGCCGCACATCCTAGTCGCGGGCGCGACCGGCTCCGGCAAGTCGTCCAACATCAACTGCCTGATCACCTCGGTCATGATGCGGGCCACCCCCGAGGACGTCCGGCTCGTGCTGGTCGACCCCAAGCGGGTCGAGCTCACCGCGTACGAGGGCATTCCCCATCTCATTACGCCGATCATCACGAATCCCAAGCGGGCCGCCGAAGCGCTGCAGTGGGTCGTACGGGAGATGGATCTGCGGTACGACGATCTGGCCGCATTCGGATATCGCCATATCGACGATTTCAACGAGGCCGTACGGAACGGGAAGGCGTCCGCACCGCCCGGGAGTGAGCGGGAACTACAGCCTTATCCGTATTTGCTGGTGATTGTGGACGAGCTGGCGGATCTGATGATGGTTGCGCCGAGGGACGTCGAGGATTCCATCGTCCGTATCACGCAGCTGGCGCGGGCCGCCGGTATCCATCTGGTGCTCGCCACCCAGCGCCCCAGCGTCGACGTCGTCACCGGTCTGATCAAGGCGAACGTGCCGTCCCGGCTCGCCTTCGCCACCTCCTCGCTCGCCGACAGCCGGGTCATCCTGGACCAGCCGGGCGCGGAGAAGCTGATCGGCAAGGGCGACGGGCTCTTCCTGCCGATGGGCGCCAACAAGCCCATCCGGATGCAGGGTGCCTTCGTCACGGAGGACGAGGTCGCGGCCGTCGTGCGGCACTGCAAGGAGCAGATGGCGCCCGTCTTCCGGGACGACGTCACCGTGGGGACGGGCAAGAAGAAGGAGATCGACGAGGAGATCGGCGACGATCTGGAGCTGCTGCTGGCGGCGGCGGAGCTGGTGGTCACGACGCAGTTCGGCTCGACGTCGATGCTCCAGCGCAAGCTGCGCGTCGGCTTCGCCAAGGCGGGGCGGCTGATGGACCTGATGGAGTCGCGCGGGATCGTGGGGCCGAGCGAGGGGTCGAAGGCCCGTGACGTGCTGGTGAAGCCCGACGAACTCGATGGGGTGCTCGCCCTGATCCGGGGGCAGGATCACTCGTAAGTGCGATCGGGCAACCGGATCGGCGGGTTGTGCGTCACATGATTACGGCAGGTGGGCGTCGTCCCTTCGGAGCTCGGGGATACCTGTTGGCCCACAAAGTCATACCGCCCGGTTGCCCGACGCTTTTACAAGAACGCTACTCTGATGTTCCGGCAGGTGGCTCACGCTCGAAAGGCGCCCCCGTGTCCCTCGGAAACCCCTCCGCAGACGCCAGCCAGTCCGTCGGACGGACGCTTCAGCTCGCCCGGATCGACGCCAAGCTGACCGTTGATCAGGTCAGTTCCAAGACCCGTGTGCGCATTCCGATCATTCATGCGATCGAGCAGGACGATTTCTCCCGGTGCGGTGGGGATGTCTATGCCCGCGGGCATGTGCGCAGTATCGCGCGGGTCGTGGGGCTGGATCCGGAGCAGGCCGTCGCCCAGTTCGACGCCGACCACGGGGGGAAGCCGGCTCCGACGCCGGCCGCGCCGCTCTTCGAGGCCGAGCGGATCCGGCCCGAGCCGCGGCGCCCCAACTGGACCGGTGCGATGGTCGCCGCGATCGTGGCGCTGCTCGGGTTCGTCGGATTCACGGTCTTCAGCGGGGGCGACAGCAAGGACGACACGCCGGCGGCGGTGGATTCCACGGCCGACGAGAAGGGCGGCGGTTCGCCGAGTCCCTCGGCGAGCGGCTCGCCCGAGGCCACCGAGAGCGCGGTGGCGCAGGCGCCGGCGGACAAGGTGACGGTGAAGATCGTCGCCACGGACGGCAAGAGCTGGATCTCCGCGAAGGGGCACGACGGGAGCACGCTCGAGCAGACCGTCCTGCAGCAGGGTGACTCCGTCACGGTGCAGGACGACGAGCGGGTGAATCTCATCCTGGGCAATGCGGGGGCGGTCCAGCTGTTCGTGAACGGCAAGGAGGTCGACAACGACTTCCAGCTCGGCCAGGTGGAACGCATCTCGTACACGAAGGGCGACCCGGAGGCGGGGTAACCCCGCCTCCGTCGTGTGCGGGTTGCCGGTTTTCTCCGGTGGCCGGCGCCGCCCCGCGCCTTCGGCGCGGGGGTTGCCCCCGCCCACACGCCACCCGTCAACGTGTTGCCTGGTCACCGTCGGCGCCTGGGGTCGCCCTGCGGGCGTGGGCGGTGTGCGCCCCGTGGCCGGCGCCGCCCCGCGCCTTCGGCGCGGGGATTGCCCCCGCCCACATGCCACCCGTTAAGGGTTGTCTTGCCTGGCGTCGGCGCCTGGGGTGCGGGCCTGTCTGAGGGCCTGGTCTGTCCGGGGCGGGCCCGCGCGTTTGGGCCCAGGGAATGCCAGGGTGACAGGCGGGCCGTTCGCCGTCTCGTGTCGTGAGGGCTTGGGTGGGGCCCCTGTCGTACGTCTAGCGGAGCAGTACGGCAGGGGTCCCACCCAAGACCGTCTCCCCGCACCCCTCCAGCCCGTCCGGCGTTTGAGGACATCCGGGCGGAGCCCGGGTGCGCGTCAGCCGACGCAACCGACCTGGTCGGCGGCACCTGCCAGGGGAGCGACAAAGTACCCTGGTCGCATGCCGCACCCCCCAGAAACCCGCACCGTCGCCCTGGTCACCCTCGGCTGCGCCCGTAACGAGGTGGACTCCGAGGAACTCGCCGGCAGGCTCGCGGCGGACGGCTGGGAGCTCGTCGAGGACGCCGCCGCGGCGGACGTCGCCGTCGTGAACACCTGCGGCTTCGTCGAGGCCGCCAAGAAGGACTCCGTCGACGCGCTGCTCGAGGCCAACGATCTCAAGGACCACGGCCGCACCCAGGCCGTCGTGGCGGTCGGCTGCATGGCCGAGCGCTACGGCAAGGAGCTGGCCGACGCGCTGCCCGAGGCCGACGGCGTGCTGGGCTTCGACGACTACGCCGACATCTCCGACCGGCTGCAGACCATCCTGTCCGGCGGCGTGCACGCACCGCACACGCCCCGTGACCGTCGGAAGCTGCTGCCGCTGGCCCCGGCGGAGCGTCAGGACGCCGCTGTGGCGCTGCCCGGGCACGGCCAGGCTGCCGAGGCCCCGGCCGATCTGCCCGCCGGTGTGGCGCCCGCCTCCGGCCCGCGGGCGCCCCTCAGGCGCCGCCTCGAAGGCGGACCCGTCGCCTCCGTGAAGCTCGCCTCCGGCTGCGACCGGCGCTGCTCGTTCTGCGCCATCCCCTCGTTCCGCGGGTCCTTCGTGTCGCGCCGGCCCGCCGACGTACTCGGTGAGACGCGGTGGCTGGCCGGTGAGGGCGTGAAGGAGATCATGCTGGTCTCCGAGAACAACACGTCGTACGGCAAGGACCTCGGCGACATCCGGCTGCTGGAGAGCCTGCTGCCCTCGCTCGCCGAGGTCGACGGCATCGAGCGGATCCGCGTCAGCTATCTGCAGCCCGCCGAGATGCGGCCGGGGCTCATCGACGTACTGACCTCGACGCCGAAGGTCGCCCCGTACTTCGACCTGTCCTTCCAGCACTCCGCGCCCGGTGTGCTGCGCGCGATGCGCCGCTTCGGCGACACCGAGCGCTTCGTGGACCTGCTGGAGCAGATCCGCGCCAAGGCGCCCGAGGCCGGTGTGCGGTCCAACTTCATCGTGGGCTTCCCCGGGGAGTCCGAGGCCGACCTGGAGGAGCTGGAGCGGTTCCTGGGCGCCGCGAGGCTGGACGCGATCGGCGTCTTCGGGTACTCCGACGAGGAGGGCACCGAGGCCGCGGGCTACGAGGCCAAGCTGGACCCGGACGTGGTGGCCGAGCGGCTGTCGCGGGTGTCCCGGCTGGCGGAGGAGCTGACCGCGCAGCGGGCCGAGGAGCGGCTGGGCGAGACGCTCTCCGTGCTGGTGGAGTCGGTGGACGAGGAGGACGGGGTCGTCGGGCGGGCCGCCCACCAGGCGCCCGAGACGGACGGCCAGGTCGTCCTCACGGGCGGTGGCGACCTCGTGCCGGGCATGTTCGTCACCGCGAAGGCCGTGGCCGCGCAGGGCGTCGACCTGGTGGCCGAGTGTCTGGCCGTTGAGGGGGCCGGGAGATGAGCGCTGCGCGTCCGCTGCCGTCGCAGGTGTCCCTGTGGAACATCGCGAACATCCTGACCATGGTCCGGCTGCTGCTGGTGCCGGCCTTCCTCGTGCTGATGTTCGGGGCCGGTGGGCATGACCCGGCCTGGCGTTCGTTCGCCTGGGCGGCGTTCGCCATCGCGATGATCACGGACCTGTTCGACGGCGAGCTGGCGCGTCGGTACAACCTCGTCACCGACTTCGGGAAGATCGCCGACCCGATTGCCGACAAAGCGATAATGGGCGCTGCCCTGATCAGCCTGTCGGTGCTCGGCGATCTGCCGTGGTGGGTGACGGGCGTGATCCTCTTCCGCGAGCTCGGCATCACCCTGATGCGCTTCTGGGTCATCAGGCACGGTGTCATTCCGGCGAGCCGCGGCGGAAAGATGAAGACCCTCGCTCAAGGTGTAGCGGTGGGAATGTACATTTTGGTGCTCACCGGGCCGCTGGCCACGCTGCGCTTCTGGATCATGGGGGTCGCGGTGGTGCTCACCGTCGTGACCGGCTTCGACTACGTCAGGCAGGCCGTCGTGCTGCGCCGGAAGGGGCTGGCCGCGCGGCGGGCCGAGGCGGTGGGCCGGTGAGCGGCACGTCGTACGGGCCGAGCGGCCCGTCGTACGAGGCGGCGGCGGAGGCCCTCCGGCTGCTGGAGGACCGCGGCTGGTCGCTGGCCGTCGCCGAGTCGCTGACCGGCGGGCTGCTGGCGGGTGCGCTGACGGCCGTACCCGGGGCGTCGCGGACGTTCCGCGGCTCGGTGACGGCGTACGCGACGGACCTGAAGCGTGACCTGCTGGGCGTACCCGGCGATCTGCTGGCCGACCGCGGGGCCGTCGACGGCGAGGTGGCCCGGCAGATGGCGGCCGGGGTGCGCTGGCGGCTCGGCGCCGACTGGGGGCTGTCCACGACGGGCGTCGCCGGCCCGGAACCGCAGGACGGGCAGCCGGTCGGCACGGTGTTCGTCGCGGCCGCTGGGCCCGGCGGGCAGAACGAGCAGGTGCGCCTCGCACTGGAGGGCGACCGCGACGAGATCCGTTCGGCGACCGTGCTGGCGGCGCTGGAGCTGCTGCAGCGGGTGGTGCGTGCCGCAGGTGCGCCGGGTGCGGTGGCGGCCCAGGGTTCCGGCGGTGCCGCGGAAGGCGACGCGGAGGCGCTCGTCGGGGACCTGCCGGGCGGGGAACATTACGGCGCGGAGGAGCGTTCCAACCCCTGAGACGGATCTTCTGCCGTACGGTGCCGGGTGTCGTGGGTGGCCTTTCCCCCCTTCTAAACCCGGGCCGCTTCCTCGCTGGGCGAACGCCGAAGATGACATCGCCCGACGCACTGACGTGGTTCGAGAGGGTACGGTGGAGGGCAGAGGATCCGATACCGAGGTCCGAGGAGGAGGGAGCCACGCATGATTCTGCTCCGTCGCCTGCTGGGTGACGTGCTGCGTCGGCAGCGCCAGCGTCAGGGCCGAACTCTGCGCGAGGTTTCCTCGTCAGCCCGGGTCTCCCTCGGATATCTCTCCGAGGTGGAACGGGGACAGAAGGAGGCTTCGTCCGAGCTGCTGTCCGCCATCTGTGATGCGCTGGACATGCGGATGTCGGAGCTGATGCGCGAGGTCAGCGATGAGCTGGCGCTCGCCGAGCTGGCGCAGTCGGCCGCGTCCGAGACGATCCCGGCGCCGGTGCGGACGTTCACTGTGACGTCTGTCACGGGCATCCCGGAGGAGCGTGTGACGATCAAGGCCCCGAAGGAGACCGTGGGCGTCGCCGCGGCGTAAGCGAAGAACTGGCAGGGCCCGGCTCCCCTTGGCGGGGGGCCGGGCTTTTGCGTTGCTCCGGCTTTGGTGGCGCGTCGGCTTCGGCCTGCGTCGGCTCTTGCTGCCCCGGTTTTGGTGTTGCTTTAGGTCTTTGGCGTTGCTTTAGCGCCTTTTTGGTCATGTCCGCGCTACCACGGCATCGCGACGCCGCCGTTCGGCCGCAGGATCTGGCCCGTGACGAAGGCGGACGCGTCGGAGGCCAGATAGAGCACGGCGTGCGCGACGTCCTCCGGTTCGCCGACCCGGCCCAGCGGGGACATCCGCGTCATGAGGGCCTCCGTCCGCTGCTGGGCCTCGGCGCTGTCGCGCTCGGTCATCGGTGTACGGATCCAGCCCGGGGCGACGGCGTTGACCCGTATCCCGTGCCGGCCCACCTCGCCCGCCAGGGTCTTCGTGAGCTGGACGGTGGCGGCCTTGGCCGCCGAGTAGCAGAGCAGCTCCGGGGTGCCGGCGTCGACGGCGCCGGAGGCCATGGTGATGATCGAGCCCGGTGTCCCGGCGCTGATCATGCGGTCGGCGGCGGCCTGGCAGGTGAACAGCACGCCCTTGAAGTTGACGGCCAGGACCCGGTCGAGGTCCTCCTCCGCCGTCTGCAGCACGCTGCTGCGGTGCATGACACCCGCGATCGCGGCGACGATGTCCGGCCGCTCCGGCATCGCCTCGCGTACGGCCGGGCGGTCCGTGACGTCGAGGACGTGGGCGGTGCCTTCCCCGAGGTCCTTGAGCGTCTCGTGCAGGCCCTGCTCGTCGCGGTCGGCGCAGTGGACGTGCGCGCCGGCCTCGGCCAGCAGCCGGGCGGTGGCCCGGCCGATGCCGCTCGCGGCTCCGGTGACGAAGGCGGTGCGTCCGGTGAGGTCGTACGCCGTGAGGGGCATGCGGCGACGGTACGGCGGGATCTGACGGTCCGTCAATTGGTCGGGGGCTGCCCCGGCTGGCAGTTCGGGCACCAGTACGTGACGCGCTCCTGGCCCGCGACGGGGCCCTGTTCGCCGTCGCGGACGAGGGTGCGGCAGCGGAAACACGGCTGCCCGGCACGGCCGTAGACCCACAGCCGGCGCTCGGGGCGGGTGCTGGGGGTGGTGACGCGGGCGACGCGGTCCTTGTTGGCCTCCAGCAGCTTCTTCGCCAGGTCGACGAGGCGTCGCGGGTCCTCGACCGCGGAGACGGGGGCGAAGGGGTTCGTCTGGACCAGGAAACAGAGTTCGGACTTGTAGACGTTGCCGATGCCCGCCAGATTGCGCTGGTCCAGCAGGGCCTCGCCGAGCGGGCGGCCGGGGTCGGCGAGCAGCCGGCGCAGGGCCTCGGCGGCGTCCCAGTCGGGGCCGAGGAGGTCGGGGCCGAGGTGGCCGACGGCCTTGTCCTCCTCGTCGGTACGCAGGAGTTCGAGCACGGGGAGGCGGTAGCCGACGGCTGTCTGCTCGGCGTTGCCGAGGATCGCGCGGATCTGGTGACCGGGGCCGCCGCGCCAGCGTTCGCCCTCGGCGTAGACGCGCCAGACGCCGTCCATGCGCAGATGCGAGTGGAGGGTGAGGCCGCCCTCGATGCGGGTGAGGAGGTGCTTGCCGCGGGGGAGTACCTCCCGCACCGTGCGGCCCGTGAGGTCGACGGTGGCGAGCTTCGGGACGCGCAGATCGCTGCGTGTGAGCACGCGGCCGGCCAGGGCTTCGTTCAGCTGGTGTGCGGCGCGGTGGACGGTGTCGCCTTCGGGCATAGGGGCATTGTCTCCCGGCCGGGGATGTGTGCCCCAACGTGTCCCGCACCGGTCGGCGGATGTCCCGGGGGTGGGCGTGCGGAGGCGTGGTGTGGTGGCCGGCCTGGTCGTGGTCTCGGTGGACGTTCGGCTGTCCGGCATGCTGGACGCCGCGGGTCCCGGACGGGTGTGGGGCGCGCCCGACCGCCCGCGCCGTCCCTACCGTCAGCTCCGCAGCCGCAGCCCCCTCGGGGTCGCGTGGAAGCCCGCCATCTCCAGGGCGTGGCCGTACGGGGAGTCAAGCGCGGCGGTGCCGTTGACCTTCTCGATCGTCACCGTCGAGCCCAGCGCGCCCTGCTTCGCCGCGGCGGCCAGCGCGTCCGCGGCCGCGGTGAAGCGGGCGTCGGTGGCCTCCGGCCACACCAGCAGCGTCTTGCCGCCCCGTTCGACGTACATCGTCAGCTCGCCGTCCAGCAGGACAACCAGCGCGCCCGCCTTGCGGCCGGGCTTGTGCGTGGAGCCCTGGGGCGGTTCGGGCCAGCCGAGCGCAGCGCCGTAGGCGTTGGCCGGGTCGGCGGCGGCCAGCACGAGTGCCCGGGGTCCGGCCGGGGATCCGGACCGGCGCACGGGGTCGTCCAGCCAGCCGGGCCCGTCCGGTGCGGGCGGGTCCGCGTTGCGCTCCTTGGCGGACGCGACGGCCCGCAGCCGGTCCACCGCGCCGTCGATCGCGAACTGTGCCGCGCCCAGGCCCTCGACCACATAGCCGCGGCGCGCCTGGCCCGACTCCTCGAACACCGACAGCACCCGGTACGCCGCCGAGAAGCCGCCCTCCACGCCCTCCGCCGCGACCGCCCCGCGCGTGACCACGCCGTGCCGGTCGAGCAGCGTGCGGGCCAGGGCGTGGGCGCGGAGCGTGGTGTCCGTCTCCCGGTCCGGCAGCAGCGACCAGCGTCCCGCGACGGTGGGCGGTCCCTGGCGTGAGGCCGTGGGCCGGGCGCCCAGCGCGCCGGAGCCGAACCGCCCGCGCGGCACCGGCCGTTTGGCGCGGTGAGCGGTGGCGCCCGCCGTGCGGCCCGAGCCGAGCAGGGCCCGCAGGGGGCTGAGGGTGTCGTTGGTGAGCCGGCCCGACCAGGCCAGGTCCCAGACGGCGTCGGCGAGTTGGACGTCGGTGGCGTCCGGGTGTGCGGCCCGCACCTGGTCGGAGATCTGCCGGAAGAACAGGCCGTAACCGCCGGTCAGCGCGTCCAGCACCGCCTGGTGGAGCGGCGTGAGCTCCAGCGGGTGCGGCTCGCCCAGCAGCAGCGGGGCCGCGTCCGCGAGATGCAGGGAGATCCAGCCGTCCTTGCCGGGCAGGGCGCCCGCGCCCGCCCAGACCACCTCGCCGGAGGCCGTGAGTTCGTCCAGCATGGCCGGGGTGTAGCCCGAGACGCGGGACGGCAGCACGAGCTTCTCCAGCGCCGAGGCCGGCACCGGCGCGCCCTGCAGCTGTTCGATCGCCCGCAGCAGTCCGTCCGGTCCGCGCAGGCTGTGCGTGCCCAGCTGCTGCCACTGCGGCAGGAACGCGGCGAGTGCCGCCGGCGGCACCGGCTCCAGCTCCTCGCGCAGCGCCGCCAGCGAACGGCGGCGCAGCCGGCGCAGCACGGCCGCGTCGCACCACTCCTGGCCGATGCCCGCCGGATGGAACTCGCCCTGCACCACCCGACCGGCCGCCGCCAGTCGCTGCAGCGCGCCCTCGGTGACCGCCGCGCCCAGCCCGAAGCGCGCCGCGGCCGCCACCGAGGTGAACGGGCCGTGCGTGCGGGCGTAACGGGCGAGCAGGTCGCCCAGCGGGTCCGGTACGGGCTCGGTGAACGCCTCCGGCACGCCCACGGGGAGCGCCGTCCCGAGGGCGTCGCGCAGCCGGCCCGCGTCCTCGATCGCCGCCCAGTGCTCGCGGCCCGCGATCCGCACCCGGATGGCCCGGCGTGCACGCTCCAGCTCCGCCGCCCAGTCGGGCTCGGCGCCGCGCTGCGCCAGCTCGTCGGTGGTGAGCGGGCCCAGCAGCCGCAGCAGGTCCGCCACGCCCTCGGCGTCCTTGGTCCGGCGGTCCTCGGTCAGCCACTGCAGCTCGCGCTCCAGCTCGTGCAGCACCTCGGCGTCCAGCAGTTCCCGCAGCTCCGCCTGGCCGAGCAGTTCGGCCAGCAGCCGGGAGTCCAGCGACAGGGCAGCCGCCCGCCGTTCGGCGAGCGGGGAGTCGCCCTCGTACAGGAACTGGGCGACGTAACCGAAGAGCAGTGAGCGGGCGAAGGGGGAGGGCTCGGCGGTGGTGACTTCGACGAGGCGCACCCGGCGGGCCTCGATGTCGCCCATCAGCTCCACCAGGCCGGGGACGTCGAAGACGTCCTGGAGGCACTCGCGGACCGCCTCCAGCACGATCGGGAACGACCCGAACTCGCTCGCCACCTGCAGCAGCTGCGCCGCGCGCTGGCGCTGCTGCCACAGCGGGGTGCGCTTGCCGGGGCTGCGGCGGGGGAGCAGCAGGGCGCGCGCCGCGCACTCGCGGAACCGGGAGGCGAACAGCGCGGAGCCGCCCACCTGGTCCGTGACGATCTGGTCGACCTCCCCCTTGTCGAACAGGACGTCCGCGGCGCCCACCGGGGACTGCTCGGTGTCGTACTCGGCGCCGACCTTCGAGGGGTCGAAGTCCAGCAGGTCCAGGCCCATCAGATCGGCGTCCGGCAGCCGCAGCACGATGCCGTCGTCGGCGTGCATGACCTGCGCGTCCATGCCGTACCGCTCGGTCAGCCGGGCGCCCACCGCCAGCGCCCACGGGGCGTGCACCTGCGCGCCGAAGGGGGAGTGGACGACGATCCGCCAGTCGCCCAGCTCGTCGCGGAAGCGCTCGACGACGATCGTCCGGTCGTCCGGCACATGGCCGCACGCCTCGCGCTGTTCGCCGAGATAGGCCAGGACGTTGTCCGCGGCCCAGACGTCGAGACCGGCGGCGAACAGCCGCTCCCGGGCCGCTTCCGGCGGCAGTCCGGTCAGCTCGCGGAGGAACGCGCCCAGCGCGCGGCCCAGTTCGAGCGGGCGGCCGAGCTGGTCGCCCTTCCAGAACGGCAGGCGGCCCGGGACGCCGGGGGCGGGCGAGACGATCACCCGGTCGCGGGTGATGTCCTCGATCCGCCAGGACGTCGTGCCCAGGGTGAAGACGTCGCCCACCCGGGACTCGTACACCATCTCCTCGTCCAGCTCGCCGACCCGGCCGCCCCCCTTCTTCGGGTCGGAGCCGGCGAGGAAGACGCCGAACAGCCCGCGGTCGGGGATCGTGCCGCCGGAGGTGACCGCCAGCCGCTGCGCTCCCGGGCGCCCGCGTACGGTGTTCGCCACGCGGTCCCACACCACACGCGGCCGCAACTCGGCGAAGGCGTCGGACGGATAGCGGCCCGCGAGCATGTCCAGCACGGCGGTGTACGCCGACTCCGGCAGGGACGCGAAGGGGGCCGCGCGGCGGACCAGGGCGAGCAGCTCGTCCACGTCCCAGGTGTCCATCGCGGCCATCGCCACGATCTGCTGGGCCACCACGTCCAGCGGGTTCGCCGGGATCCGCAGGGACTCGATGGACCCCTCGCGCATCCGCTCCGTCACCACCGCCGACTGCACCAGATCGCCGCGGTACTTGGGGAAGACGACGCCCCGGGAGACCGCCCCCACCTGGTGACCGGCGCGTCCCACCCGCTGCAGCCCGGAGGCGACCGAGGGGGGCGACTCGACCTGGACGACGAGGTCCACCGAGCCCATGTCGATGCCCAGCTCCAGACTGGACGTGGCGACCACGGCCGGCAGTCTGCCCGCCTTCAGGTCCTCCTCGACCAGCGCCCGCTGCTCCTTCGACACCGAGCCGTGGTGGGCGCGGGCCAGCAGCGCGGCGGCGCCCTTGGCGGCTCCCGACTGGGCCATGATCTCGGCCGGGGGAGGGGAGTCCTCCGGGAGCGGGGCGCCGAAGGCCCGTTCGTACGCGATCTCGTTCAGCCTGTTGCACAGGCGCTCGGCGAGGCGGCGGGAGTTCGCGAACACGATCGTCGAGCGGTGGTCCTGGACCAGGTCGACGATCTTCTCCTCCACATGCGGCCAGATCGACGGCTTGTCCGTCGCGCCCTCCTCCTGGACCGGGGAGCCGCCCAGCTCGCCCATGTCCTCGACGGGTACGACGACCGACAGGTCGAACTCCTTGGCGGAGGGCGGCTGGACGATCTCCACCCGGCGGCCGGGGGAGAGGAACCGGGCCACCTCGTCCACCGGGCGCACCGTCGCCGACAGGCCGATCCGGCGGGCCGGCTGCGGCAGCAGCGCGTCCAGCCGCTCCAGGGAGAGCGCCAGGTGGGCGCCGCGCTTGGTGCCCGCCACCGCGTGCACCTCGTCGAGGATCACCGTCTCGACCCCCGCGAGGGCGTCCCGGGAGGCCGAGGTCAGCATCAGGAACAGGGACTCGGGCGTCGTGATCAGGATGTCCGGCGGCCGGGTGGCGATGGCGCGGCGCTCCGCCGCCGGGGTGTCGCCGGATCGGATCGCCACCCTGATGTCCGGCTCGGGCAGGCCCAGGCGGGCCGACTCGTGCCGGATGCCCGTCAGCGGCGAGCGGAGGTTGCGCTCCACGTCCACCGCGAGGGCCTTCAGCGGTGAGACGTACAGCACCCGGCAGCGCTTCCTCGGCTCCGCGGGCGGCGGCGTGCTCGCGAGGGAGTCCAGGGCGGAGAGGAACGCCGCGAGCGTCTTGCCGGAGCCCGTGGGCGCCACCACCAGCACGTCCGAGCCCGCGCCGATGGCCTGCCAGGCCCCCTCCTGGGCGGCCGTGGGCGCGTCGAACGCCCCCGTGAACCAGGCCCTGGTCGCGGGGGAGAACGCATCGAGCGCTGCTGACTCCGACGGATTCGCCATGCCCCCATCGTGCACCGACCCACTGACAACGGACACAATTGACCCCATGACCAGCGGGTACGAGCAGGCGAGGCACTGGGTCGACCCGGCCCTGCCCGGGGTCGACCTGCTGCAGGCCCGCTACGTGGAGAAACGGTTCGTGCGGCACACCCACGAATCCTTCGTGATCGGTGCGATCACGGAGGGCGTGGAGGCGTTCGAGGTGCCCGGCGGACTGCAGCGGGTCGGGGCCGGCGGGCTGGCCCTGGTCGATCCGGACACCGTGCACACCGGGCACGCGGGCGTGCCGGAGGGGTGGACGTACAGCGTGCTCTACCCCTCGGTCGAGGTGGTGGGCCGGATAGCCGCCGATATGTCGGCTCTACGGGGAACGCCCCGTTTCTCCACGTCCGCCGTCCACGACCCGGCGGCGGCCCAGTTGGTCGCGCGCGTCCACCGCGCGCTCGACGAGGGCAACGCGCTGGCCGCGGACTCGCTGTTCCGGCTCGCGGTGGCGCAGGTGCTGCGCCGGCACGGGCGCCCCATGCCCGCACGCTCGCGGGCGGACGGGGGCGCGGCGGTGGCCCGGAGGGCGCGCGCGGTGCTGGAGGAGGACCTGCTGCGGCCGCCGACCCTGGACAAGCTCGCGGCCGGGCTCGGTGTGAGCCCGTTCACGCTCCTGCGGGCCTTCCGCAAGGAGTACGGCATGCCGCCGCACACCTGGCTCACCGACGCCCGGGTCCGCCGGGCGCGCCGGCTGCTGGACGGCGGCGTACCGCCCGCGCGGGCGGCGGCGGACGTCGGGTTCACGGACCAGGCGCACCTGAGCCGGCACTTCAGCCGGATCGTGGGGGTGCCGCCGGGGGCGTACCGGCGGGAGCGGATGCGTTAGCCGCCTGCGGCGGGGTGCGCGGGCGAAAGGATTCCGGGGGCTTCGCCCCCAGACCTTCGGGGGGCGTAGGTCGGGGTCGCGCAAGAACGTACAAGACCGGTCGTCGTTTCGTCGCCTACCGTGCTCCTCATGGCACAAGAGACCGCACCCCCGTACGACCCCGTCGAGGAGGACCGTCCCGCCCCGGACGCCGACCGCCGTGCGATACGTGACGCCCTCGGCGTCGGCATCGCCGTCGGCCTCAGCGGCTTCGCCTTCGGCGTGACGGCTGCCGGTTCCGGGATCAGCACGCTGCAGACCTGCCTGCTCAGCCTGCTGGTGTTCACTGGCGCGAGCCAGTTCGCCCTGGTCGGGGCGCTGGCCGCCGGCGGGAACCCGTACACCGCCGCCGCGGGCGCCTTCTTCCTCGGGGTGCGCAACTGCTTCTACGGGCTGCGCCTCGCGCCCCTGCTGCAGTTCCCGGGCCGGGTGCGGCCGCTCGCCGCCCAGTGGGTCATCGACGAGACGACGGCCGTCTCCATCACGCAGCCGACGCGCCGCACGGCACGTGTCGGCTTCGTCGTCACCGGTCTCACCCTGTACGTCATCTGGAACCTGACCACCCTCCTGGGCGCGCTGGGCGCGTCCGCCCTGGGCGATCCGAACGCCTGGGGGCTGGACGCCGCCGGACCGGCCTGCTTCCTGGCGCTGCTCGCCCCGATGCTCAAGACCGGCACCGAGCGGACGGTCGCCGGCCTCGCCGTCCTGCTCGGCCTCGGCTTCCTTCCGGTCCTTCCGGCCGGTGTACCGGTGCTCGTCGCGGCGCTCGCCGCGCCCGCCGTGCTCTTCGTACAGGGGCGCCGCACGACCGGTACCGCCGACGAGAAGGAACGCCCGTGAACGCCTGGATCGCCATCGTCCTCACCATCGTCGGCTGCTACGGCGTGAAGCTCCTCGGGCTCTCCGTTCCCGCGGGGGTGCTCGAGCGGCCCGTCGTCAAGAAGCTGGCCGCCCTGCTGCCCGTCGCGCTGCTCGCGGCGCTCACCGCCCAGCAGACGTTCGCCGCGCAGAGGGACCTCGTCATCGACGCCCGTGCGGCCGGCGTCGCGGCGGCGGCCGCCGCGCTGATCCTGCGCGCGCCCTTCCTCGTCGTGATCGCGGTCGCCGTCGTCGTCACGGCGGGCGTGCGGGCGGTCACCGGCTGAGCCGCTCGGCGGCCGAGCGGTCACCGGACGACCCCCGCTCAGCGGCCCAGCCATCCGTACGCCCGCAGCGTCAGCAGCGCCTCCAGCGTGACCAGCGGACGCCACTCCAGCTCCGAACCCGGGGCCCAGGTGCGCCACCGCACAGGCCAGCCGCCGTCCTCCTGCTGCTGCCCCGCCAGGAAGTCCAGGCCCGCCGCCATCTCCGTGTCGCTGAACCAGCGGCGGGCCAGGGAGTCGGGACTGCGGGCGAAATCGGGGACGTAGTGGTGCTCGCCGGGCGCGTACCCCTCGCTCACCGGCCAGGACGCGGCCCCGGCGGGGTCGAGGACGGCGAGCCGCTGCTCGCGGACCAGACGGCCCAGCCGCTCCGCCGCCGCCTCGGCGCGCGAGCGGTCCTGCGCGCTGTCGAGGAAGGCGACCGCCGCCTGCACCTCGTACGGATGCGTGTCCTGCAGGGCCTCGATGGTCCGCCAGCAGAAGTCGGCGGCGCGGAAGAGCCACGCGTGCCAGACGCCGTTGGCGTTCAGCAGCCCGACGACGGGAGCGGTCGTCAGCAGACTCCCCTCGGGGTCGTCCACCACGGGTACGTAGGGGGCGTGCGGGTAGCCGTCGAGGGACGGGTGCACGGCGGGCAGGGCGCCGTCGGGTGTGGAGACGTCCGTCAGATAGCCGCAGACGCGCTCCGCCCGCCGCCCCGCGCAGCGGCCGACGGAGTCCAGGACACGTAGCGCGTGGGCGGTGTGCAGGGGCTGGCTGACGGGCCCGCGCAGATCGGGCTCCAGCGCGTGCCCGTAGCCGCCGTCCGGGTTGCGGTACGCCTCGAGCGCCGCCTCGACCCCGTCCGCGCCGGTGTCAGTCTCGTCGCGGAAGTGGTAGGCATACCTGCGCTGTTCGAGGACGCGAGCGGTGAGCCAGACGAAGTGCTCGGCGGAAGCGAGCCGGGGTGCGGGGCCTTCAGGCATGCACCGACCGTATGCCCGGGTCCGCGGCCCGCGGGCGGGCCGCTGCGGGGGAGCACTCTAAGTAGCTGACGGCGGGCGCGATAATGGACGCATGTGGTTGACGGTCTTCTGGCAGCGTATGACGGCGTACTTCGGTGAGGCGTACGTCGACTCCTTCGCGCGCGATCATGTGATGTCGCAACTGGGAGGGCGCACGGTGCACGAGGCGCTCGCCGACGGGTGGGACGCGAAGGACGTGTGGCGGGCGGTCTGCGACGCGATGGCCGTGCCCGCCGAGATGAGGTGAGCCGGGCCGTCACCGTGAGGTGAGCCCCGCGGGGCCGTCGCCGCCGGGACGATCCGGCCCTACGACCAGGCCGCCACGTAGTACCCCACCCCGTACGGAGCGTCCTCGTACAGCAGGCGGCCCTCCAGGTCCGCGCCCTCGGCGGCGCCCGCGAGGACCTGCCAGCACGCGCGGCCGTTCGCCTGGAGGTCGAAGGCCAGCTCCTCGTCCAGGGTGGTGAGCGCCGCCAGGTCCGCGGTGCCCAGGGCGCGGGCCGCGTCCCGGTCGAAGGCCTCGGCCCGCTCGTCGAAGTAGCCGGGCGCCTTGGGCGTACGGCAGGCCGTGCCGTCCCCCATCACCAGCAGCGCCACCCGGCCCGCGCCGGCGGCCAGTTCGCCGCCGACCTCCAGGCAGCGGGCGGTCGGCAGCGGTTCGCCGACGCCCAGGCCCTCGACCGGGGTGCCCGACCAGCCGGTGCGCTCCAGCAGCCACGCCGCCACGGCCAGGGACGGCGGCAGCGTCCGCTCGCCCTCCGGCCCGGCGTCACCCGGGCCGAGGCGGACGGTCAGGTCCACCCCGAAGCCCCGGAACGAACCGGGCGCCCCCTGCGGATGCGGACCGCGGCCCTCCTGCTCGGCGGGGCCGAGGACCACCAGCCGGTCCGGCCGGGCGGCGGCCAGCAGGCCGATCGCGTCGGTGCAGGCGGCGCGCAGCGCGTCCAGCTCGGGCGCGGCGCCGGCGGCGACCTCGGGCACGAGCAGCGGCGGACAGGGGCAGCAGGCGGCGGCGATGAGCATGGGCGGCAGCCTACTGCGGTGTCCGCGGGTGCCCGGCCGTCGGCCCCGGTCGGGCGGCGCGTCCCGAGGCCGGCGGTCAACCCGGCGAGGAGCCCGGACGTCAACCAGCCAACGCCCCGTCGTCAACCAGCCAACGCCCCGCCGTCAACCCGGCCATACGCCCCGCTGTCACCCCCGCGAGGCGCCGACCGTCACCCCCGGTGAGGCGGCGCGTCCTGCGGCCCGGAGGGACGCTCGTACCCGGTGCTGTCGCAGACGAGTTCGACCGCCGAGAACCGGCAGTGGTACTCCGACCGCCGGCCCTCCAGGAAGAGCAGGAAGCCGTCCGCCGTCTCGAACAGCCAGCGCTGCTTCGGCATCATCGGGTGCTGTGGCTGGTACTGGCGCGCGAACCGCTCCAGCCGGGCGAGCGCCTCGCCCCTGCCGCCGTCGACGACGGCCAGCACCCTCGGTGTCCAGCGCGCCGCCTCACCGCTCCCGGTCGTCTCCTCGACGATCAGTCCCCAACGGGTCATGGTCCCCCCTCACCCTCGTCCGGCCAACTGCTCGCGCAGGGCGGCGAGGATCCTCGCCGCCTCCATGTGCCCCGCCTGCTCGCACCGGCGTATCGCGTCGCCGAGCCGCGTGACGGCCGCCGCCGGGCGGCCCAGCGCGTGGCCCTCGATCATCGCGGCCACCCGTACCGACTCGGCCCGGGGCTCCTCCGCCTGCGGGCCGCCCTCCGCGTAACCGGCGATGGACGCCTCCAGCTCGCCGAGCGCCTCCTCGAACCGCTCGGCCTCCGCCAGGCAGCGGGCCCGCCGGTAGCGGACGGCTCCCTGGTGGTACCAGACCGGCACCGGCTCCTCGCCGACCGCCGCCTCGGCGAGCAGCTCGTCGGCCGTCGCCAGCAGCGCCAGCGCCCGGTCCAGGGCGTCGGCCCCCTGCTGGTCCATCAGATGCTGGGCGGACTCGCAGAGCATCGGGGTCACGTTGTCGTGGCGCGGCGCCCGCCCGTGGGCCGCCAGGGCCCGCTCGCGGGCGGTGTCGGCCGCCTCCCAGGAGCCTGCCGCGGCCAGGGCGCTCGCGGCGTCGCACGCGACCATGGTGTGGATGTCCTGCTCCGGCCAGTCGGCGGTCTGCTCGGCGAGCAGCAGGAACTCCTGTGCCGCGGCGCGGTGTTCGCCCAGCGCCCGCAGCCCGCGACCGAGGCTGAGCCGTGCCTGCGCGGCCAGCCGCTCCTCCAGCGACCCGGCGTCCCCGAGCATCGACTCCAGCACGGCGACCCCGTCGGCGGCCCGTCCCGCGCAGGAGAGGGCGTCGGCGAGCTGCAGCCGGGCCGACGCGGCCTCCTCGTGGTCCTTGTGCCGGTCGAACCAGTCGACGGCCTCCGTCAGCGCCCGGGCGGCGCCCTCGGCGTCGCCCAGATGCATCCGGGCGTGGCCGAGCATCCCCTTCGCGGGGCCGTGCGGGAAGTCGGTCTCGCCCCAGCGCACGGCGTCCGCGACGGCGCGGTGCACCAGGTCGGACGCCTCCTCGTGGCGCTCCTGCTGCAGGGTGATCTGCGCGAGCAGCAGCACGTTGCGGTTGCCGCGCCAGGGCTCCCCGGCCGCGGTCACCAGGTCGACCGACTCGCGCACCAGGGCCTCGGCCTCGTCCAACCGCTCCCGGCGGGCGGCGACATGCCCGAGCATGCTCAGCGCCACGGCCCTGCGGTGCGGTACGCCGAGGGCGTCGGCGGCGTCGCGCAGGGCGTGCGCGGCGTCGAGGAATTCCCGCTCCAGTTCCTCGGGGGCCTCGGGCAGCGCCTCCGTCAGGCGGTGGTGCACGCAGCTGGTGCGGCAGTGGAGGACCAGCAGGTAGTCCCGGTCGTCGATGCCGCCGTCGGCGCCGGAGCGCAGCTCCTCCGCCCGGTGCAGGATCTCCTCCAGGCTCGCCCAGGCGGCGTCCTGCACCTCGGCCGGCTCCTCGGCACGGAAGTGCGATGTCGCCAGCCGGGCACGCGCGCCCAGCGCCTCGCCCTCGCAGCCGAGTTCCTCGAAGAGCGCCGCCGCTTCGGCCATGAGGGCGCGTCCGGCGGTCCACTTCTCGTCACGGTTCCAGAACTCGAGCCCCCGGTGCACCGCCAGCTCGGCGCGCACCTTCGGGTCGGGGGCCTCCGCGCCCGCGTCGAGGCGTTCCCCGATGCGGTGCCACAGCGGTTCGTCGCCGGGCCGGCCGGTGTCCCGGTGCTCGCGGGCCCGGCGTACCAGCTCCGCGAAGTCCTCCGGTATCTCCGTCGCGGCCGGCGCCTGAGCCGGGGCGGGCGTCACGACGGCCGGGGCGCGCACGCCCAGCGGCAGGGGCTCCGCGAGGAGCGGCTGCCGCGTCAGCCGGGCCCGGCGCCGGTCGCCGACCGCGGACGTGCCGTTGCGGCCGTCGAACCGGGCCGCCAGGGCAGCCGCCTCCGTACGCACGTGGTCCAGCAGCGAGGCGGCCGTCCAGCCGCGGCCGGGCGGGCCGCTCACCTCCGCGTCGCCGTGTCCGGCGTCCGCCAGCCGCGCGAGCAGGACCTCCGCGCCGGTGAGGAAGTCGAGGTGCGCGAGGGGGTCGCTCGCGCCGCCGAACAGCTCCCGGTTCTCCGCGAGGACCTCCAGCCCGCGCCCCTCGTTGCGGGTGAGCGCGCAGAACTCCAGGTGCAGGCCGATCTCCGCGCCGGTGGCGGAGCGGCCGCGGGAGCGGCGGTAGCCGGCCAGATGGGCCGAGCGGGCCTCGTCCAGACGGCCCGCGCGGACGAGCGGCAGCAGGGCGTACGCCTGGCTGGTGTGCGGCTCCTCGCTGCACGTGCCCTCGCCGGTGAGGACCGGCTCCCACTCCGTCAGCGCCGCGTCGTCGTCGCCCAGCAGCACCTGGTGGACGGCCCGGTGGCGCACCTCGCAGGCCGCGCAGTCGGTCAGTTCGGTGCGCGGCCGCGTCGCCCACAGGTCGTACGCGTCCTCGACGGCCGCCCCGGTGTGCGCGGCGAGCTGGTAGCGCATGCCGTAGTACGGCTGCAGTCCGTGTCCGGCGCCCCGGTAGCGGTCGCGCATCTCCTCGTGCCACTGCCGTACGGCCTCCAGCGGCACCTCGGGTACGCGCAGCAGCGCCGCGGCCACCCACTTGAACCGCCAGAAGACCTGGCCGGCCTCCCATTCGCTGAACGCCTCGGGCTTGTCGTCCCAGAGCTTCAGGACGCGCGCGAACACCACCGGCGACTTACGCGGCTCGGCGTCGTACTCGTACGCCTCCATCAGCTCCAGCAGCGCCGTGACCAGCAGTTCGGCGTCGTCGAACTGGTCGGCGGCGTCCACCAGCTGCTCCGCCGCCACGGTGCGCTGCCGGCCGTAGGGGCGCTCGTTGTTGAGCCGTAGCTCCTCCAGCACGGCCTGTGGGGTGTCCGTCACGATGACTCCTCCTGGCTGTCGCCGACGGCCGCCTCCTGGCCGTGCATGGCGTGGTCGAGCAGGCTGATGAAGGACCGGTTGAGCAGGGCGGACTCGCTCGCGCGCAGCGGCCGCCGGGTGAGCAGCAGCGCCTGTCCGTACAGCGCCTCCACGGCGGTGACGGTCAGCTCCCGGCCGGACAGCGAGGCGGCGCGCTTGATCAGCGGGTTGAGGTGGTTGAGTACGAGCTGGGCGCGCGGGGCCTCCGCCCGCAGCGCGCCGAGGATGCCGGCCCACATACCGTCCGCCTCGTCGGCGAGCCGGGCGCGGGTGCGCTCGTGCCGGGTCTCGCGGTTGTCCAGCAGCAGGGCCGGCGCGCTCACCGGGTGGAAGCTGCGCAGCACCACGTCGCAGTCGAACTGGGCCATGACCTCGCGGGCCGTCGCGAGGAACGAGGCCGCGGACAGCTCCACCGCCACGTCCACCGGGTCCAGATGGGCGGCGACCGTCACCGGGTCCAGATCGGCCACCGTCGTGCCGGGGCGGATCTCGGGGAGGCGGTGCACCAGATCGCGGTCGTAGGTGTAGCCGCCGTTCACCACGCCCAGTCCGGCCGCGCCGGCGATCGGCGCCACCTGCCGGAACTCCTCCACGGTCTGCGCCACCAGGATCGTGGCGTGGCCGCGGGCGAACTCGTCGAGCGTCACATGGCCGTCCGTCGTCTCGAACGGCAGCCACGGCAGCAGCATCCGCAGCAGGTCGTCGTCGTGCCGGGCGAGGGCCTTGACGGCGAGATGGTGCACGGACAGGAAGCGGTGCAGCAGGGCCGGATCGCTCGCCGCCAGCGCCGTCAGCCAGTCGCGTATCCGCTGCCCGAGGGCGTCGCGGACGGCCGCCAGGGTCTCGTCCTCGTACAGCGCCTCGCGCGAGGCCGTCGGCCGCAGCCCCTCGGCGTCGACCACGCAGCGCACGAAGAACGCCCATTCGGGGAGCAGTTCGGCGGCCTGGTCGGAGACCAGCATGCCCTTCAGGTGCACCTGGTGCCCGGCGCGCTTCGACGGCGGCGCGGCGTCCGGCAGGACGTGGGCGACGCCCTTCAGGCCGACGACCGGGAGGTCCAGCTCGATGGTGTCGAGCGGGGTGAAGTCGAAGGTGGCGCGGCAGTGCTCGGTGTACGCCTCGCGGCGGGCGAGCGGCGATGCGTAGGGGCGGGTCCACGGCGCGGGTGTGTTGACCGGCGAGCCGTCCACCAGCACGTCGTACCGCAGCAGCTTGCCGTAGTGCCGGGCCAGGGAACGGACCTGGGCGGGCGCCGTCCACTCGGCGGCGTCGGCGCGCGGCGCGAGCCGCACGGTGGTGCCGGGCTCCGGCATCGCGGAGGACGGCAGGACGGTGATCGTGTAGCTGCCGTCGGAGCTGCCCCGCCAGCGCACCGCGGGGGCGCCGGGTGTCGCGGCGGAGCGGCTGGTGACCTCGATCTCGTCCGCCACCACGAAGCACGCGAGCAGCCCGATGCCGAACTGGCCGATGAAGTCGGCCCGCGCCGCCTCCAGTCCGGCACCGTCCAGGGCGCCGTCGGAGCGCCGCTTGGAGCTGCGGCCGATGGTGGCGAGGAAGGTGTGCACGTCCGTCTCGGACAGGCCGATGCCCGTGTCCGTCACGGTCAGCGCGCCGCCGTCCGTCCGCACGCTGATCCGGGCCGGAGCTCCCGGCTCGCGGGACTGGCGGGCGGTGACCGCGTCGACGGCGTTCTGCAGCAGCTCGCGCAGATAGACGCGGGGGCTGGAGTAGAGGTGGTGGGAGAGCAGGTCGACCAGGCCGCGCAGATCCACCTGGAAGGTGTGCGCGGTCCCGGATTCGGCAGGGGACACCTGGGCGGGCCTTTCGTTCGGACGGTCGAGCCGGTACGGCGGGAGGTGCGGCCTTCGGGCAGGGGAGGGGCCGCCGCCTAGGACAGCGCCTGGTCGCGGTGTTTGCGGAAGGCGCGCTCCGGTCCGTCCGCCAGATAGAACCAGGGGAACTCCGTCACCGCGCCGTCCAGCGCGGCGAACAGGGGCCGGGCCGCGCCGTGCTCACCGGCCAGCGAGAACGCCATGGCGAAGGTGTTGTACGGCAGCATCCACTCGCGGGTTCGCCGGAAGTCCGGGTGCAGCACCGAACGCCGCGCCGCCTCGTGCAGTTCGGCGACGACCTTGGGGCGGCGGATGTAGTCGTTCGCCGTCTCGTCCCGGTCCAGCCACTCCTCGATGTGCCCGAGCGCCACCAGCTCGCCCAGGGGGCTGCCCTCGGGCGCGGCGAGCATGGACCGGCGGGCGAACGCGTGCATCTCCTCGTGCGAGCCGCCCCATTTGGCGGCGATCTGCTGCAGGTGCTGCTGGTGGACGAGGAGGTTGCCGGGGCCGCGGCGCACGGCGGCGGCGAAGCGCCGCCGCGCGGCACCGGTGTCTATCTCCAGTCCGCGCCCGCTCGTCTGCAGCCACAGCCAGGGGGCCAGCCAGCCGGGCTCGCGCTCCGCCACCTCGTAGAGCCACTCCTCGGCCTGGCAGAGCCGTTCGTGGAAGACGCGGAACTGGTCCTCGGAGACCTGGGACGCGCGCGCCCCGGTCCGCGCCTCCCAGGCCCACGCCACCTGCCGGGCGCCCGCCACGAGCAGCGCCAGCGCGGAGTCCGGCTCCGCCGCGACGGCCTCGCGGATCCACACCTCGACGCCGGGCACCTCGGTCAGCCGGGACAGCAGCCAGGTGCGGTCCTCGTCGTCGACGGAGGCCAGTCCGTCGCGCAGGGCGGGCCAGTCGCCCGAAGTGGCGGCGGCGCGCAGCGCGGGAAGCCGCGGATCGCCGAAGTCCGGGTCGACGGCGGGCCGCGAGAGGCGCGCCCCCCATCTGCCCGTCCTGCCCCGGTCCCCCCTGTCCGCCGAACGGCGGCGGCCCAGCAGTGCCATACGTGGCCCCCCTCCCAGATCCACGGGGCTGCCACCAGGTGATCGCCCCAGGCGCAGTGTTCTATCACGCGGCGCCGACAACGGGCCCGCGCGGGGCGCCACCGGTCACCCGACGACGGCCTCCACGCACGCCCGCAGCGCCGCCGCGTCCACCCCCGGCAGCGCGGCGACGAGCCGCCCGTCCGGCCGTACGACGAGCACCGCGTGCGCCGGCGCGCCCGGATACCCCTCCGCGACCAGCAGCGACGCCCGCACCGGCAGCTCCTCCACCGCCTGCACCAGCGACGGCATCAGCCCGGCCTTCAGCCACTTGCTGTGGTGCCAGACGCGGGTGCCCGGCGCCACGAACACCACGAGCACCGTCCGCCCTATCCGGGCGTGCAGGGTGGTCTCCGTGCCGTCCGCCGCGATGACGGGCACGTCGTCGACCGGCGCCCCCAGCTCCGTACCGACGGTGAGCGACGGCACCGGCGGGTCGGCCGCGTACACCGCGTCCGCCCCGACCGTGCCCCGCCCCAGATGCCCGTCGGCCAGCAGCGACACCGCGGGGCCGCGCCGCCACTCGCCGGAGCGGCGGCGCACCATCGGCAGCGCCTGGTCGGCGGCGCGCAGCCGGCGGCGCAGGACGCCGCGGCGCTCCGCCGTGTACCCGCCGAGCAGCCCTCCCGGCGCTCCCGCGTGCTGGGCGGCGGCCAGTCTCCAGGCGAGGTTCTCCGCGTCCTGCAGCCCCTCGTCGAGCTGCCGGCCGCCGAGCGTCCCCACCAGATGCGCCGCGTCGCCCGCCAGCGCAACCCGGCCGCGGTGGAAGGAGTGCGCGAGGCGGTGGTGGACGGTGTGCACTCCGGTGTCCAGCAGTTCGTACGCCCCCTCCGTCACCTCCGACCCCCACCACCGCGTCAGCGTCGCCTCGACACGCGCGACCATGTCCTCGGGAGTGACCAGCCCGGCGTCCGCCGGCAGCAGCCAGTCCAGCCGCCACACCCCGTCGGGGAGCGGGCGGGCGCACACCTCCGACGGCGTCCCGTGCAGCACCGTCTCGTCCGCCCACGGCAGTTCGGCGCGTATGGCCGCAACCGCGTGCCGCTCGACGGCCGTCCGGCCGGCGAAACGGACGTCGAGGAGCTTGCGTACGATGGAGCGCGCCCCGTCGCAGCCGACGGCGTAACTGCCGCGCCACCACACGCCCTTGTCGTCCTCCGGCGTGCCGCGCGTGTGCACGGAGACGCCCTCCGGCTCCGCCTCGATCGCGTCGACGCGCGCCCCGGGGACCAGCGTCACCAGATCGCAGGCCGTCGCCCACGCGCGCAGCTCGTCCACCAGCGCCTGCTGCGGTACGTGCAGGGGTCCCGGTTCGCCGTACGGCAGGTGCAGCACCGTCCGCCTGCCCCGCACGGCCCGCCAGCCCGCCAGCCGCAGCCCCAGTGTGGTGCACCCCAGGCGCTGGAGGAACGCGACGGTCGGCGCGCGCAGCACCGCCGTGCGGGCAGGGCGGGGCGGAAGGGGGGTGCCTGGGGAGGTCTCACCGTCGAGGACGAGGGTGGAGACGCCGCTGTGTGCCAACGCCAAGGACAGGGTGAGCCCGACGGGTCCTGCCCCGACGATGATCACCGGGTCCACGATCACAAGGCGTATGCAACCCACTCGCCGACCACCGCGTCAAGCTGGCTGGACAGCGCCCCGTATGACGGAGGGGCGGCGGTTCAAAACCGCCGCCCCTTGCGCGTGTTCGGGGTCAGACCGCCCGCCCCGTCGCGAGGTCCTCGACCTCGTCGACGCCGACGACCGCGCCGGTCGTCTTCTTGCCGCGCCGGATCCGGCCCTCGAGCCAGCTCGCGAAGGTGGTGAGCGCGAAGTTCAGCACCACGAAGATCGCCGCGACGACGATGAAGCTCGGGATGACGTTGGCGTAGTTCGCTGACAGCGTCTGCCGGGAGCTGAGCAGCTCGGGGAAGGTCAGCACCGCGCCGCCGAGCGCCGTGTCCTTCACGATCACGACGAGCTGGCTGACGATCGCCGGCAGCATGGCCGTCACGGCCTGCGGCAGCAGCACCAGGGTCATCATCTGGCCCTTACGCAGACCGATCGCCTTCGCGGCCTCCGTCTGCCCCTTGGGCAGCGCCAGGATGCCCGCCCGCACGATCTCCGCCAGCACCGAGGCGTTGTACAGCACCAGGCCGGTGACCACGGCGTACATCGGCCGCACATCGCTGCTGATGCCCGTGTTGGACGCGTAGAACTGGTTCGCGAAGATCATCAGGATCAGCACGGGGATGGCGCGGAAGAACTCCACGATCGCGCCCGCCGTGCCCCGCACCCAGCGGTGGTCGGAGAGCCGGGCGATGCCGAAGAACGCGCCCAGCGGCAGTGCGATGACCATGGACAGCGCGGCAGCCTGCAGGGTCTTGCCCAGACCGGGCAGCAGATACGTCGTCCAGGCCTGCTCCGTGGTGAACGGCTCCCAGAGGTTCCCCTCCAGCTGGCCCTTGTCGGACAGCTGGCTGATGGCCCACCACAGGCCGAGCGCCAGCAGGACGAGGAAGACGACCGTGTAGACGGCGTTGCGGACCTTGGCCTTCGGGCCCGGCGTGTCGTAGAGGACGGAGCTCATCGCTTCACCGCCAGCCGCTTGCTGAGCCAGCCCAGGAGCAGGCCGACGGGCATCGTCAGCACGATGAACCCGAAGGCGAACACCAGGGAGATGAGGACCAGCTGGGCCTCGTTCTCGATCATTTCCTTCATCAGCAAGGACGCCTCCGCGACACCGATGGCCGCCGCCACGGTGGTGTTCTTGGTGAGCGCGATCAGCACGTTCGCCAGCGGGCCGATGACGGAACGGAAGGCCTGCGGCAGCACGATCAGGGTCAGTACCTGGGTGAAGCTCAGACCGAGCGCCCGGGCGGCCTCGGCCTGTCCGACCGGCACTGTGTTGATGCCCGACCGCAGCGCCTCGCAGACGAACGCGGCCGTGTACGCCGACAGGCCGAAGACGGCCAGCCGGAAGTACTGGGAGTCGAAGTTGTCCGCGCCGAACGTCACGCCGTAGACGTCACCGAGGCCCAGCGCGGCGAACACGATGATCACCGTGAGCGGGGTGTTCCGCACGATGTTCACGTACGCCGCTCCGAAGCCGCGCATCAGCGGTACGGGGGAGACCCGCATACCCGCCAGGACGGTGCCCCAGACCAGGGAGAACAGGGCGGAGAGCAGCGCGAGCTGCACGGTCACCCAGAACGCCGCGAGCAGGTCGTAGCCTTCAAGGAAATCAAACACAGAACTATCCGCATCCCGCGATCGTCGCGCGTGTATGGATGGCGGGGCGCGGCGGGGCGGGCGCGCGGCGCGCCCCGCCCCCGGGGGGCGCGCGGCGCGCGCGGGGCGGGGGCGTGGCCGTGAGCCGGCCGGCGGCGTCAGTCGAGCGACGCCGGGGCGCAGCGGAAGCTGGCGGCGTCGGCCGGGTCGCCCGTGCCCTTGTACCGGGACACCAGCGGGTAGCCGCAGAGGTCACGGGTGACGGTCTGGCCGGCGTCGTTCACCAGGGTGGCCGGCAGCGTCCGCGGTGCCTTGCCCTGCTCGACCCAGGCGGTCAGGGCGGCGAGGTCGTCGGTCGTGCCGTCGCCCTTGTTCAGACCGCAGTGGGCGGTACCCGGGGCGAGGAACAGGCGGTAGAACTCGTCGACCTTGTCGGTGCCGCCCATGGTCCGCTCGACCTGCTCGCGGTAGCGCACGGTCCCCTGCGTGGGAATGTACTGGTCGGCCTCACCGTGCCAGGTCAGCAGCTTGCCGCCGGACTTGCGGAAGGCGGACAGGTCGGGGTCGTCCGTGCCGATGACCTTGTTGTACTCGGCCACCGACTGCTGGAACAGCTCCGCGAACCGGCTGTAGGTGATGGTGGAGATGTCGAGCGACGGCTGCTTCTGCACCCACGTCGCGACCCAGGCCGCGGGCACGGGGAACGGCCAGCCCTTGATCTCGCCGTTCGCGTCGGGCCCGACGCCCGCCAGAGCCGACAGATCGGCACCGATCGGGGTACCTGACCACAGCTCCTCGCCCGAGTCGGTGCGCGGACCGTCCCAGATCTTGCGTACGACGCTCGCGTCCGCCGCCGTGATGGTCAGCTCCGTGCCGTTGCACACGACCTTGGTGCCGATCAGCGTGCGCGGGTCGAAGCCGCAGTCGCGCGGATCCTCGATCAGACCGTCCCGCGCCCCGTCGAGCGGGTCGCAGGCCGTCACGGCCGCCTTGGTGAAGGCGCCGAACTCGCAGGCGGACGGGTAGGTCCCCTCCTGGTTCATGACCACCTGGGGCCACAGGGTCGCGACCTCGAACTTCTCCCAGCTGACGGCCGGTGCGTTGGCGAGGATGCCGTCGTAGTCGTCCGGATAGCGCTGGGCCTCCATATAGCCCTGGCGCCCGCCGGTCGAGCAGCCGTTGAAGTACGCGTAGGACGCGCGCGTGCTGTAGAAGCCGCGGATCACCTCCTTGGCGACGACTGCCGCCTCGTGCTCGGAGCGGGCGGCGAAGTTCTCCAGCAGGGCCGCGTTCACCTGGCCCGCGCCGTCGAGGGCCCAGCCGGTGTCTATGTAGGTGCTGACGCCCGCGTCGGTGGTCGCCGCCGCGTAGCCGTTCTTGACCGCGACCGCCATGGCCGAGCCGTAGTCGCCGGCGGCGTAGGCGCTGCCGCCGACCGTCTGCAGGCGGCCGTTCCAGCCCTCCAGGGGCAGCCAGACCCGCACCTTGGCATGGTCGCCCTGGCCCGGGTGGGTCAGCGTGACCGTCAGGTCGCAGAACGCCGGCACGTCGGGGATGTGGTCCTCCGGCAGCGGCGTCACCGGGGGCACGTCGACCGTGCCCGCGGGATGGCCGACCGCGGTGACGTTCTCCACCGCGGTGCCGGACGGGGCCCGCACGGACAGCGTCCGGCAGTCGCGCGACTCGGAGGCGGCGCCGTGCTTCTGGGGTTCCGCCGACGCGTTCGGCAGGAAGACCGCCGCGGCCAGCGAAACACCGCCGACGGCGAAGACAGTGAGAAGTCTCTTCATCGCTTTCCCATCCAGGAAGTAGGTGTGCGCCAAGACGGCGGCACATGTGCAACTCACACGAGCAGGGCTCCGGGAACACCCCGGACTTTATCACCTGTTAAACCGGTGACGTTCGTGTGCCGGCGTCCTGATGGCCGGATTCCGCCGGCCCGTTCCCACTCTGGACACGTATCGCGGTCCCGCCAACCGTCAGTTGACTGTCAGTCGCGCAGCCACCGGCTGTGATGGCGCTCCGCCCAGGAGCGGCTGACGTAGCCGGTACGCATCCCCAGCCGCGCCTCCGGATCCTCCAGCGCCATGCGCATGTGCCCGATGACGACGATGACGACGGCCCAGGCCAGGCAGTCGTGGACGAAGATCGCACTGGTCCGGGAGATGAAGGGCAGCAGCCCCATGAACCACATCAGCAGGCCGGTGGACATCATCACCAGCACGGCGCCGGCGACCCACCCGGCGTAGATCTTCTGGCCGGCGTTGAACTTGCCCGCGGGACGCGCCTCGGGGGACGTCCGGCGTCCGCGCACCGCCCGCAGCCACTGCCGGTCGTACGGCGCGAGGCGGTTGAGCCGGCGCGAGGCGGTTGAGCCGGCGCAGGTCCGCCCGGAAGTCGGCGGAGAACAGCCCGAGAAGCACGGGGAGCGGCAGCGCGATGCCCGACCACTCGTGCAACGTGACCATCAGATGGCGCCGGCCGACGAGTTGGGCCAGCGGGCCCAGGTACAGGCAGGCGGCGCTGGCCATGCACACCAGCATCAGCACCCCGGTGGCGCGGTGCACCGCACGCTCCGCCGCGCTGAAGCGGCGGACCCGGCCGGACGGATCAGGCCGCATCGCTCTGCCGGTCCGCGCCGTCGAGCCAGCCGTCGACCGGATAGCCGCGCTCCTCCCAGAAGCCGGGAACGACCTTCTCCGTGACCCTGATACCGGACAGCCACTTGGCGGACTTGTAGAAGTACATGGGCGCCACATAGAGGCGCACCGGCCCGCCGTGCGCGTGCGTCACGGGCTTGTCCTGCATCTTCAGCGCCACCAGGACGTCCGAACGCCGGGCCTGCTCCAGGGTGAGGCTTTCGGTGTAGGCACCGTCGAAGCAGGTGAAGCGGACCGCCGTGGCGGCGGAGCGTACTCCCGAGGCGTCGAGGATGTCCGCCAGCCTCACCCCTTCGAAGGGCGTCCGGTTCACCCGCCACCCGTCGGTGCACAGGACGTCGTGGACGATCCGGGTCTGCGGCAGGGCGCGCAGGTCGCCGAGGGTGTAGGCCGTCGGCCGGTCCACCAGTCCGTCGACCCGCAGTTCGTAGTTCGTCTCGTCCTTGTGCGGCACCGAGCCGACGATGCTGTAGTAGCGGAAGCCGCCCGGGTTCGGCAGCAGGCCGGTCAGTCCCGTCGGGTCGGCCTGGGACGCCTCGGCCAGCGCCCGCTCCCAGCCGCGCTGCAGATAGGGCGCGGCGGCGAGCCCGGCTGCGCCCGCACCGAGCATGCCCAGCATGGTCCGCCGGCCCAACGGGGCGCCTCGGCTCGTGCGTTTCTCTCTTCCAGCCATGTCCGGTGCGCTCCTTCGACGATCCGGGCGGGATACGGCGACGCCTCTCGTCGACGGCCCCACACGTGTGAAGGGGGGCCTCAATTGGACGTCACCGTTTAAAGTGGTGACGATGCTGACACGGGCGTCACGGCCTGTCAAACAGCGAGACGAACACCGAGGCCGCCGGGCGACACGTGCTACGCTGCGAAGATCCAGGCCGCATATCGAGGAGTGGCAGACGTGGTAGGTGACGACGACATCTCCGGGTGAGACCCGGAGCTGACGGCCACCGGCAGGGCGCGTGCGAGCGCCGCCGACGTGGCCCGTTCGTCGTACCCCTTTCCTCTCATCTGCCCAGGGCAGAGCTCTGTCTGCCCTTGATCCACTCGAGGTCGCCTCCATGTCCGACGCCTCCGTCGTCTGCTCGAACCTGTCCTTCTCCTGGCCGGACGACACCCCGGTCTTCCACGATCTGACCTTCAGCCTGAACTCCGGCCGTACCGGCCTCGTCGCCCCCAACGGCTCCGGCAAGAGCACCCTGCTGAAGCTGATCGCCGGCCAACTCGGGCCCACCACCGGCTCGGTGTCCGTCGCGGGCACGCTGGGGTATCTGCCGCAGACCCTGCCCCTGACCGGAACCCTCACCGTCGCCGAGGTGCTCGGCGTCGCCGCCGTCATCCGCGCCCTGGACGCCGTCGAGTCCGGTGACGTGAGCGAGGAGCACTTCACCGCCATCGGCGACGAATGGGACATCGAGGAGCGCACCCGCGCCGAACTCGACCGCCTGGGCCTGGCCGACCTCACCCTGGACCGCCGCCTCAGCACCCTGAGCGGCGGACAGGTCGTCTCGCTCGGCCTGGCGGCCCAGCTGCTGAAGCGCCCCGACGTCCTGCTGCTCGACGAGCCCACCAACAACCTCGACCTCGACGCCCGGCACCGGCTCTACGACGTCCTGGGCGACTTCCACGGATGCCTGCTGCTGGTCAGCCACGACCGGGCGCTCCTCGACCGCATGGAGCGCATCGCCGAACTCTCCGGCGACGAACTGCGCTTCTACGGCGGCAACTTCACCGCGTACGAGGAAGCCGTGGCGGCCGAGCGGGAGGTCGCCGAGAAGAACGTCCGCAACGCCGAACTGGAGCTGAAGCGCGAGAAGCGGGAGATGCAGCAGGCCCGCGAGCGCGCCGAGCGCCGCGCGAGCAACGCCTCGCGCAACCTCAAGAACGCGGGCCTCCCCCGCATCTTCGCCGGCAACATGAAGCGTGGCGCCCAGGAGTCCGCGGGCCGGGCCGGGCAGATGCACGCGGCCCGCGTCAGCGACGCCAAGGCACGCCTCGACGAGGCCGGCCGTGCGCTGCGCGACGAACA
Source organism: Streptomyces sp. NPDC051940 (assembly GCF_040680895.1). Lineage (NCBI taxonomy): Bacteria > Bacillati > Actinomycetota > Actinomycetes > Kitasatosporales > Streptomycetaceae > Streptomyces > Streptomyces sp. NPDC051940. The sequence continues at coordinate 43,815 of NZ_JBFAXR010000030.1, forward strand.
GCGCATCACGCTGGAACTCCCCGACACCCGGGTACCCGCCGGACGCAACCTCTTCCTGGGCGAGGGCATGCAGATCCGGCACGCCGGGCGGCCCGTGTTCACCGAGGCCGGCGTCGATCTGACCGTCCGCGGCCCCGAGCGCATCGCGCTCACCGGGCCCAACGGGGCCGGGAAGTCCACCCTGCTGCGCCTGATCGACGGCGAACTCACCCCGGACAGCGGGCAGATCACGCGCAACGACGGGCGTATCGCCTATCTCTCGCAGCGCCTGGACCTGCTCGATCCGGACCGTACCGTGGCGGAGAACTTCGCCGCCTTCACCCCGGAACTGCCCGAGGCGGAGCGGATGAACCTGCTCGCCCGCTTCCTCTTCCGGGGCGCCCGTGCCCACCTCCCCGCCGGCGTGCTCTCCGGCGGCGAGCGGCTGCGTGCCACCCTGGCCTGTGTCCTGTGCGCCGAGCCGGCCCCCCATCTGCTGCTGCTCGACGAGCCGACCAACAACCTCGACCTGGTCAGCGCGGGCCAGCTGGAGAGCGCGCTCAACGCCTACCAGGGCGCGTTCATGGTCGTCAGCCACGACGAGCGGTTCCTCGCCCGGATCGGAGTGAACCGCTGGCTGCGCCTGGCCGACGGCGAGCTCGAGGAGACCGGGGCTCTCGCGGTGTGACCCGCCGGCGCGTGAAGCGGCCCGCGTCCGAGGCTTCGTGCCCGGCGGGCCGACCACCGATCACGTTGGACGGAACCCTGTGCCCCAGCCCGCCCTGCTCGCCCACGACCTCGTCCGCACCCTCGGTGACCGGAAGGTGCTCGACGGCGTCTCCCTGACCGCCTCCCCCGGCCACCGCATCGGCCTCATCGGGGAGAACGGCGCCGGCAAGTCCACGCTGCTGCGTGTGCTCGCCGGTGTGGACGAACCCGACGCCGGGAGCGTCTCGCGCCCCGCCGATCTCGGCTTCCTGCACCAGGAGTTGCCGTACGAAGCCGCCTCGACCCTCGCGACGGTGCTGGACGAGGCGCTGCGCGAGGCCCGCGAGGACCTCGCGCAACTCGACCGGCTCGCCCAGCAGCTGGCCCTGGTCCCCGAGAGCGAACCCGCCCATGCGGGGCTGCTCGACGCCTACGGCGCGCGCCTCGAGCAGGCTCAGCACCGGGAGTCCTGGGACGCCGACCGTCGCGCGACCCTGGTGCTGGACGGCCTGGGGCTGGGCGCGCTCGGGCACGACCGCACGCTCGGTTCGCTCTCCGGCGGGCAGCGCGGCCGGCTGGCGCTGGCCGCGCTGCTCCTCCGGCGTCCGTCCGCGCTGCTGCTCGACGAGCCGACCAACCACCTCGACGACAGCGCCGCGGGCTTCCTCGAGGAGCAGTTGCGCGGCCTGCCCGGAACCGTGGTCGTGGCCAGTCATGACCGGGCGTTCCTCGACGCCGTCTGCACCGACCTGATCGATCTCGACCCGGCGGTGGACGGTCCGGTCCGCTACGGCGGCAACTACAGCGCCTACCTGACCGAGAAGAACGCCGAGCGGGCGCGGTGGGAGCGGCGCTACGCCGAGGAGCAGCAGGAGCTGGAAGCGCTGCGCCAGACAGCCGGCGTGACCGCGCACCGCGTGGCACCCGACCGCGGCCCGCGCGACAACGAGAAGATGGGATACGGCCATCGGGCCGGCCGGGTGCAGAACCAGATCTCCCGCCGGGTGCGCGACGCCACCCGGCGGCTGACGGAGCTGGAGCGCACGCGGGTCGCCGAGCCGCCGCGGCCGCTGCGGTTCGCGGCACCGGATCTGGCCGCGGGGGCGCCGGAGGGGGCCCTGGTGTCGCTGCGCGGCGTACGGGTGCCGGGCCGGCTGTCGGTGGACGGCCTGGAGGTGGCGGAGGCCGACCGGCTCCTGGTCACGGGTGGCAACGGAGCGGGCAAGTCGACGCTGCTCGCCGTACTCGCCGGACAGCTCGCCGCCGGTGGTGAGATCCGTGTGCGGCGCGGGCTGACGGTGGGCCTGCTCACTCAGGACACCGCCTTCGACCGCACGGACCGTACGGCCCGGGAGACCTACGAGGTCTCGCTGGGCGCCCGGCGGGCGGAGAAGGTGCCGCTGGGCTCGCTCGGCCTGCTGCACGACGCGGATCTGGACAAGCCGGTCGGGCACTTGTCCGTGGGCCAGCGCCGGCGGCTCGCGCTGGCCCTGCTCGTGGCGCGTCCCCCGCAGCTGCTGCTCCTCGACGAGCCGACGAACCATCTGTCGCCGCGCCTGTGCGACGAGCTGGAGGCCGCGCTGGGCACCGGCCCCGGCGCGATCGTGGTGGCCAGCCACGACCGGTGGCTGCGGCGGCGGTGGCAAGGGCGGGAGCTCCCGCTGGAGGCAGGGAGCGTACGGTAGGGCGGCCCCTGGGCGTCTACGACCCCGGGGCCGCCGGATAATACACGACAAACCCGACCACGTCTCTGTGGCGAACCCTCTGAAACGGTGACGCTTCTTGCGTCCGGGGGCAGTCACCCGTCAAGATGGTGATGTGAACCTTGACCATGTCTTCGTGTGCGGCCACCCGGCGCTCGACTTCGCGGCCACCCTGCGGGCCCGGCGGTCGACCCGGTTCGAGATGTTCGTAACGCCGGAGCGACTGAACGCCTGGTATCTGGAGTCAGCGCTCGTCGACACGATCACGCCCGCCGACGAGGACGACGTCACGCAGGCGAAGGCCCTGCGGGAGGCCCTCTACAGGCTCATCACCGCCCGCCGTCTCGGCGAGGACTTCGACCGGGAAGCACTCGGCGTGGTCAACAGCGCCGCACGCAAGACCCCCGCGACACCGCAGCTCACCATGACCGGGCGTCACACCGACGCCACCCCGGAACAGGCTCTGGCGACGGTCGCCCGGCAGGCGGTCGAACTGCTCAGCGGCCCGGACGTCCCGCTGCTGAAGGAGTGCGGCAACCCCGAGTGCACACGGGTCTACGTCGACCGGTCCCGGGGTATGCGGCGCAACTGGTGCGGCATGGAGTCCTGCGGCAACAAGATCAAGGCGGCCGCCTACCGCGCACGGAAGAAGACGGCCGCCTCCGCGTCCTGATCCTGCGGACGCCTTCGAGGGGTTCGGTGGTACGGGTCTACGCCCGCCACACGTTGTCGAATGCGGCGTTCTCGATCGCCCGCCGCTGCCGCGTGGCCTCCAGCTCCGTGACGGCGTCGGCGACGGCTGCCAGCACGGTCGCCGCCGCCTCATCGGCTGAGCCCTGCGTTTCTCCGTCGTCCGCGACACCCGCGGCGGCGGCCAGAGCGGCGAGCACGGGCTCGCCGGACGCCCAGCGCTTCTGGGCACGGGCGCGGTCCGGCGAATCCGCCGGTACGAGCCGCGGGGAGCGCAGCGAGAAGCGGTGGGCCCGCGGACGGATCGCGAGCCCGGTGTTCTCCAGCTCCTCGACGTAGCGCGCGGCCAGCCCGCGGCCGTGGCGCCACAGCCAGTCCTCGACCGTCTCGTACGGCTCGCGCCGGACGAGCGCGGCGACCGCCCGGTCCAGCAGACGGTCACCAGTCGCCTCCTCCGGGCCGGGCACGAGGCGGTCGTCGTCCAGGGTCAGCGCCCCGCGCTCCAGCAGGTCGATCGTTTCCGCCCCCGCGAGCGCAAGGGACAGGTCCCCCTGCTCCACCCACCGGTCGAGGGGTGCGTCGAGTGCGACGAGTGCGAGGTCTCGTGCGCAGGTCATGAACGGTTCTCCTTCTCCGGCGGTCAGATGAAGCTCGAGGGCGGCGGGCCGTACCCGGACATCACCACGCTCGCCGACCAGGCCCATATCTGGGTGACGGTCGGCCACACAGGCATGTTTCTCAGGAAAGTCATCAGCTCGTCCGTCCGCAGGTTCAGGCGGCCGCGCTCGCGTTGACGGTGACGGGGATGTTGTCGCGCGTGGCCTTGGAGTACGGGCAGATCCGGTGTGCGGCGTACGCGAGTTCGACGGCCGTCGCCTGGTCGACGCCGCCCAGCACGGGGGTGAGGACCGCGGAAAGGGGTGACCAGCCGGCGGCCAGGAGCTGCTCGGGGTTGGTGGCGTCGCCGGCACCGCCCAGCTCCTTCGGAATGGCGAGGGTGGTCTCCAACAGGCCGTCGGAGGAGTGCACATGGCCGCCGTTGCGGCCCTCTCCGTCGACGTCGACAACGGCGGTGTAGCTGACTGCCATGGCTGGTACTCCCCATCCGGAAACGTGGACTTGCGGACGCTTCAGCCGGGACACGTTCCCGCATCACCCACTGAAGCGGTGACGCAAGCATGGCATTCACTTTCGTCACCAGTCAAGACGGTGATTCGCTGCCGCACGCGAGCGGCCGCCTTGGCCTTGCGGGCCAGCCGGTAGGCGGCGGCCTCACGACGCAGCTCGGAGTTGCGGGAGTTGGCGATCTCGTAGCCGTACATTCTCTGTCTCCTCGGGAGGCTCCCGGCCGGTGTCCACCGGCCTTCGCGACCCTCAGACATCGCGCCGGCACAGCAGTACGCCGCCGGTCAGCAGCGCCGCGGCGGCCCATCCGGCGGTCACGCCCAGGTCGGCCCACGGAGTGACGGGCGCGCCGGTGGCCCGGGCAAGGAGACCGGGGCTTGCGGGCGCGAGCTTGGCGAGCATGCGCTGCCCGTACGGATCGCTGATGGTCAGGGAGAGGATGGGGACGACGTAGAGCAGGCCGAGGACGATCCCGATGCTGGTGGCGGAGTCCCGCACGGCGGTCGCGACGCCGAGGCCGAGAAGGGCGATCAGCAGCAGATGGAGGACCGACCAGACGACCGCGCGCAGCGTCGGCCCCTCGGCCAGGAACAGGGCCAGGGTGCCCGGTCCGCGCAGGATGAGCCGCCCGGCGAGCAGCGATCCCAGGACGGCGACGGTCCCGGCGACCGCCACGAGACCGCTGAGCGTCACCGCCTTGGCCGCGAGGACGGTGACCCGCCGCGGCACCGCCGTCAGCGTGGTGCGGATCAGGCCCGAGCCGTACTCCCCGCTGATGACCAGGACGGCCAGGACGGCGACCGGCGCCTGGCCGAGAGGGACACCCGTGAGGCCGACCCCGGTCGTATCGCCGCCACAGCCGGTGGACGCGCACCTCACCACCGAGGCCGCACCGGCGCTCAGCGCCACGGTCGCCGCGATGGTGCCGAGCAGCAGCCACCACGGACCGGACATGGTCCGGAGCTTCGTCCACTCCGCGTGCAGGGCGCGCGTCACGCGTCCCTCCTGTCGAGCAGAACGGCGGCCACGGCCAGGCTGACCACCGTGTAACCGGCCAGGACCGCGAACCCGGCCCACGGCGCCAGCGGGTAGTAGCCGTTGTACGGCGTGTAGTTGCTCGTGACCTGGTGGTACGGCGTGAGCGTCTGCTGGACGGCGAAGGCCGCGGCCGGTGTCACCCGGGCCAGCCAGGCCGACACGTTCGCGGGCATGAACGGGACGGCCATCAGGACATAGGGCAGCACGACGGCCACGACGACGGTGGCGACCGCGCCCGCGCCGTGCCGCAGAGCGGTGCCGACGGACAGGGCCAGGACCGCGGTGGTCGCAAGGAGCGCCGCGGTCCCGAGCGCCACCCGCAGTTCGGCCGAAGCGGTCACCGGGAAGATGTAGACCCCGTGGCTCCGGGCGAGGCGCTCGCCGAGCGGACCGGCGACGAGCGCTCCCACCAGCCCGGCGCCGAAGGTCGCGGTCCCCAGCACGAGCGCCTTGGCCAGCAGCACCCGGCTCCGTCCGGGACTGGCGGCCAGCGTGACGAGGATCAGGTTCGTCCGGTGCTCCGTGGTGATGAACTGCACCCCCACCACGATCACCGCGATCAGTGCGGCGAACGTGCCGGTGAGGAGTTCCCGGAGCGTGCCACCTGTCGGCAGGCTGTCGCGTACGGCAGGCGCGATGTCGCCGGCCCCGGTCACGGTGATCCGGCCGCCGGATTCCGCGTACGAACCCGCCGTACCAGCCGGGTAGCCGGCGAAGCCGGGGGCTCCGGCGCCCACCTGACCGCCGGTCCATCCGCCACCCGCCGGCTCTGCCGCGACCCGGAGGTCGCTGAAGACGGCCGTGGACACGCTGCCGGCCGTGCCGCCGCCGCTCACGGCGGGCGGAGAAGCGACGAACAGCCCGATCCGCACGGTCGGTCCGAGTCCGCTCACCCGCACGTGGCCCGTCTCGGTCCAGTGCGTGCCGTCGGCCGAGGCGTATCCGGTGATCGTGTCGCCCGAGCGGTCCAGCCGCAGCCGGCGGACCGACGCGGCCGGGACGGGGCCGGGAAGTCCGGCCGAGTCGTGGGCGTAGCCGTGCTGCATCCGTACGCCGTGGCTGCCGGTGACCATGACGGCCGCGTAGGGCGAGCCCTGGCGGGTGCTCTCCTTGACGATGAGACCGGCCTTCGCCCAGGGCACGATGCCGGGCCGCAGGCTCCGAGGACCGTCGGGAAGGCTGCTCTTGAGGGCGCCGACGGACACGGTGATGCTGCCGTTCCCGGTCAGCGGCCGGTGGACGAAGTAGAAGCTGTCGGTGACCGGTTCACCGCCCGGTCCGATCGGCACGGGCGGTGAGCCCTTCTGGTCGCTGCTGATCCCGGCGAGCAGGGCGAACAGCACCAGCATCAGCGCCGCGGCCAGGATGCCTGCCACCCAGCCGCGCACCGTTCGGAGCTTGGTCCACTCCGCGTGCACGACATGGGCGAAGCCGCGGGGCCCGGCATCCGATGGTGGGACGGTGGCGGTCACCGCGGCACCTCCACGGCCGTCGCGGCCCGGAACTCGACCGCTTCATGGGTGAGTTCGAGGTAGACGTCCTCGAGGGTCGCGCGGTGTGCCGACACCTCGGAGAACGGCACCGCGCTCCGGCCGAGCAGCGCCGCGATCCGCTCCGCGGGGAGTCCGGAGACGGTGAGGGTGTCCCGGCCGGTGGCTGACACGCTCGCGCCGGCATCCGTGAGCACCCGCGTCGCGTGCGTCCCGGACCCGGTCACCACAGCCACCCGGTTCCGGGAGGCGGCCGCGATCAGGTCGGCCACGGTGGCGTCGGCGACGGCCCTGCCGCGCCCGGCCACGACCACGTGGTCGGCCATGTCCTGCACCTCGCTCATCAGGTGGCTGGAGACCAGCACGGCGCGGCCGTGCGCGGCCAGCGACCGCAGCAACCCGCGCATCCAGATGATGCCGTCGGGGTCCATGCCGTTGAACGGCTCGTCGAGCATGACGATCGGCGGGTCGCCCAGCAGCGCCGCGGCGATCCCGAGGCGCTGCCGCATGCCCAGCGAGTAGCCGCCGGCCCTGCGCCGCGCGACCGGGGCCAGGCCGACCTGCTCGATCACCTGGTCCACCCGCCGCGCCCGCAGGCCCTGGGCGTGCGCCAGCCACAGCAGGTGGTCGCGCCCGGTGCGGCCGGGGTGCGGCGCGGCGCCGTCCACCAGCGCACCGACGTGGCGCGGCGGACAGCGAAGACCGCGGTACGGCCGGCCGTCGATCAGCGCGGTGCCCTCATCGACCGCGTCCAGGCCCAGGATCACCCGCATCGTGGTGGACTTCCCGGCGCCGTTCGGCCCGACGAAGCCGGTCACCACACCGGGTCGGACGGTGAACGACATGCCGTCGAGGGCCCGGACCGTCCCGTAGCGCTTGCGCAGTCCGGCGACGACAAGGGTCGGGGCGCTCATCGCGGCCCGCTCATGGTTCGAAACGTACTCATGCCGACGGTTGTACGCGGCACCCGGTTCCAGCCCGGTCGCGGCCGCTGCGACCGGGCTGCGACCCGGCGTCTGGCATCGTGGGCGCATGCCACCCCGATCCGCCCGCCGCCCCGCCCGTACGCGCCCATGAGGGTCCTCGTCGTCGAGGACTTCGAGATCCTCGCCCGTTCCATCGGCACCGGCCTGCGTCAGGAGGGCATGGCCGTCGACGTCGTCCTGGACGGGACCGCCGCCCTCGATCAGCTGACCGCCACCCGCTACGACGTGGTGGTCCTCGACCGCGACCTGCCCGGTGTCCACGGGGACGAGATCTGCCGGCGACTCGCCCACGGCCGCCACGCGACCCGGGTGCTGATGCTCACCGCCTCCGACACCATCGAGGACCGCGTCCACGGGCTCGGCCTCGGCGCGGACGACTATCTGCCCAAGCCGTTCGCCTTCGCCGAACTGGTCGCCCGTGTCCGCGCCCTGGCCCGCCGCGCCACCCCACCGGTTCCGCCCACCCTGACCTGCGGGGACATCACTCTCGACCCGGCCCGCCGCACCGCGTCCCGGGCCGGCCGGCGGCTCGGGCTGAGCCCCAAGGAGTTCGCGCTGCTGGAGTGCCTGCTCGCCGTACCGGGCCTGGTCGTCTCCGCCGAGGAGCTGCTCGAACGCGTCTGGGACGCTGCCGCCGACCCCTTCAGCAGCGCCGTGAAGCACACCATGCACCGGTTGCGGGCCAAGCTCGGCGATCCGCCCGTGATCGAGACCGTCCGCGAAGGCGGCTACCGGATAGGACCGTCATGACCTCCCCGCAGCCCGCCGGAAGGCCCCTGCGGACACGGCTCGCGCTCGCGTACGCGGCCGGCGTCTACGCCGCCGGGGTCTTCGTGCTCGTCCTGGCGGTCGTGCCGCTCATCAGCGTCGACGCGGGCACACCCGAGGGCCGGCCCGCCTCGGGCGTGACCACCGGAGCCGGACCCGGGTTCAGCCTGAGCCAGATCCTCACGGGGTCAGGCGTCGCCCTAGTCGTCCTGATACCCGTCGCCCTGGCGCTCGGCTGGTTCGTCGCCGGCCGGTTCCTGCGCCCGCTGCGCGCCATCACCGCCACCGCCAGGAGCATCTCCACGGGCAGCCTCCACCGGCGCCTCGACCTCGGCGAGCCCACGGACGAGCTGACCGAACTCGGCCGCACCCTCGACGACCTGTTCGCCCGCCTGCAGGTCTCCTTCGATGCCCAGGGCCACTTCGTGGCCAACGCCTCCCACGAACTGCGCACCCCCCTCGCCGGCCTGCGCACCCTCCTCGAAGTCACCCTCGCCGACCCGGACGCCGACGCCGACACGCTGCGCTCGGCCTGCCGGGAGGCACTCGCGCTCGGCGCACACCAGGAGCGACTCGTCCGGGCACTGCTCGCTCTGGCCACCAGCGAACGCGGCGTCACCCGCTGGGACACCCTCGACCTCGCCCACGTCGTCGAGGGAGTGCTGGCCTCGCGCCGCGACCAGGCAGCCCTCCGGGGCATCGAACTCACCGAACACCTGACGAGCGCCGTCACGGCCGGGGATCCGGGACTGGTCGAGAGCCTCGTCGCCAACCTCATCGACAACGCCGTCCGCCACAACCGCCCGGACGGGCAGGTGGAGATCACCACCCGGTCCTGCGGCACCGGGGCGGCCCTCACGGTCACCAACAGCGGGCCGGTCGTCCCCGAAGCCCAGATCCCGCGCCTCCTGCACCCCTTCCAGAAGCTGGCGCCCGACCGCGACGGCCGTGGCGAGGGCCATGGTCTCGGCCTCGCCATCGTCGACGCCGTCGCCCAGGCCCACCGCGCCACCCTCACCGCGAGCGCACGCGCGGAAGGCGGCCTGTCCGTCACCGTGCGGTTCACCCACGCACCACACCCGGCTGACCTGCCGGAGCCCGCGTCCGTTCACCCGGACGGCGCAGTCGGACGCGGTGTGCGGGCCCGGCGCGGTGGAGCCTGAGGACAGACGCGGTCTCCCCGTGTCCGGCGCGTTCGGTGCGCCGGGCCATCGCACTGCAGGAGAGCAGCCATGAGCCAGTCACCACCGTCGGCCGGACCGTCCTGGCAGTCCGAACCGGCGCCCCGCGCCGGATCCGCCCCCAGCCGCTGGGTCACCGGCGGCGCCACGTTCGCCGGCGTGCTGATGATCGTGTACGGGTGCCTGGGCATCGTCCAGGGCATCACGGGCATCGCCGAGGACGACGTGTACAAACGGGTCGGCGACTACGTCTTCAAGTTCGACACGACCACCTGGGGCTGGATCCACCTGATCGTCGGTGTGGCCCTCGTCCTGGTCGGCGCGGGCATCCTCAAGGGCTCCGAAGCCGCCCGCGGCCTCGGCGTCGCCGTGGCGTGCGTGGCCATCGTCCTCAACTTCATGTGGCTGCCCTACGTCCCGTTCTGGGCGGCGATCTCCATCGCCATCGGCGTCTACATCGTCTGGGCGCTGTGCCACGACAACCCCGGTCTGCGACGGAGCTGATCCGGTACGGCACCGGTTCACGCGCGAAGGCCCCGACCGTTTCCCCGGTCGGGGCCTTCGCGCTGCTTCCGTTCTGGTGTGCCCGGCGTCGCGGCCGGGGGCTCCGGCCGCCATCTCAGGCGGCCTTCACCCACTCGCGGCGGGCGTCCGCCACCTGGCGCCGCGAGCGGCCCGCCTTGGCCTTGCGGGCCAGCCGGTAGGCCGCCGCCTCACGACGCAGCTCGGAGTTGCGGGACTTGGCGATCTCGTAGCCGTACATCTTCGGTCTCCCCTGGAGGCTCCCGGCCGGTGTCCCCCGGCCTCGTGTTACTACTGTCGCCTCCCAGAGGGGTCCGCCACATCGGGCGACTTCGGTATCTCCCCGCCCCGCACGCCTTAGATCCGGCGGCGAACACCTCAGAAACCGCCTAAGGCACCCGGTCGCGGCCCTTAGGGCCTCCGCGGCTGCTGCGGCCATACACCGATGTGGTCGTCCTCCAGCGCCAGCCGCACCCGGTCGCTCATGTCGAGTGCGTCGGTGAAGGCGCGGGGCAGCTGCAGTCGGCCGTTCCTGTCGAGGACCGCGTACTCCTCGGCGGACTGCGCCTCTTCGTCGCGCAGCACCTCGGAGGAGGTGCGGCCGTTGCGGATGCCGACGGTGCGCCGCACATGCTCGGAGACCATCGCGTCGTGGGTGACGACGACGATCGTGGTGTCCAGCTCGGCGTTGGCGCGGCGCAGGGCGCCGAGGACCCCGGCGCCCGTCTCGGTGTCGAGCTCGCCGGTCGGCTCGTCGGCGAAGAGGACCCGCGGGTTGTTCGCGACGGCCGTGGCGATGGCGACGCGCTGCTGCTCACCGCCGGAGAGGGCGTCAGGGCGGCGGTCGCGGGCGTGGCCCACACCGAAGAGGTCGAGCAGCTCCTCGGCGCGGGAGCGGCGGGCCCGGGCCTTCACGCCGATGTAGGTCATCGGCAGCATGACGTTCTCGGCGGCGCTCAGATACGGGAAGAGATTGCGTGACGCCTGCGCCCAGACGAAGCCCACGGTGTGCCGGCGGAAGGCGATGCGGTCCTTGCGCTTCATCGTCAGCAGGTCCGAGCCGTCGACCACGGCGGTGCCCGCCGTAGGCACGTCGAGGCCCGAAAGGATGCCCAGCAGCGTGGACTTGCCGGATCCCGAGGCCCCGACGACGGCGAGCAGCTCGCCGGGCAGCACCTTGAGGTCCAGGCCCTGCAATGCCTGCACCTCGACCTTGTCGGCCCAGAAGATGCGGACCAGGTTCTCGCAGCGGATGAGGGGTTCCTTCCCGCGTACCCCGGGCGCCGCCTTCCCGCCTGCGACCACGTCGGTCATCTCGTCTCTCCCACTCTCAGAACCGATCCGAGTGCGCGCTGACGGCCCCGGGCCGTCTCGACGGCCACGGCCAGCGCGACCAGGGCTGCGAGCCCGACGGCGAGCAGCGCCGTGAGGCCGTAGTCGGTGGACTGCTCGGCCCCGGGGCCGCCCGTGAACTCGCCGAGCGGGAGCGCGCGTCCGAGGATCGCCGGCAGCAGCAGTCCCAGCGCGCCGCCGCCGGCGATGGCCGCGATCACCATGGGCAGCAGCTCCAGGAAGTGCACGAAGGCCGTGGGCCTGGAGCCGAGGCCGAGCGTGCGCAGACAGGCGGCGGTGCGGCCGCGTTCAGCGGCGGAGAGCAGCAGCTCCAGCACGACCGCCAGCAGCGCCAGCAGCACGGCGGTGACGCCGGCGGCCGCGTAGACGAACAGTACGGCGCGGAGCAGACCGTCGTCGCTCAGCGCGGCCAGCTCCTCGTCGAGCACGCGCACCTGAGCGCTCGGGCCGACGCCCGCGAGCGCGGCGGAGCGCAGCTTGGCGGCGTCGAGCTCGTCTCCGTAGGCCAGTACGGCGCCTTCCTTGACGTCCCACCGGCTCACCGCCTTGAACGCGGCTGCATCGACGAGCAGCGTGCTGTCGGACGGGTCCGGACCGGTGACGGGCCCCAGGGCGGGGTCCCGGGCCGCCGTGTCGGTGAGCTCGCCCACGATCTTCACGGCGACGGTCTGCCGTTGGGACCCGGTGAGCGGCAGCGTCTCGCCCCGGTAGTCCGCCAGCGGTCCGGTGGCCAGGGCCGGCAGCACCGTCACCGGCCCGTCCTGCTGCGGCCCTCGCGCGTGCTTGTCCCCCATCCCCAGCATCGCGTCGGCCAGCCGGGAGTCCCCGACGGCCGTGTGCAGCGCCGCGGCGTCGAGGCCGATCAGGTCGGTCGTGCCGCGCACCTGCCCGTCCGTGGCCCGGGCCAGGGTGACTTCCGCGCGCTGGGTCGCGACCGTGTGCCCGACACCGGGCGTACGGTCGATCACCTCGGCCGTTTCGGGCCCGGCCGCGGTGTCGATGACGGCGGCCTGCCCGCCCGCGTTCCATGCGGCGGCCCGCGCGCGCCCCTCGGCCACGGTGGAGGAGATCAGGCCGCCGAACACCGCCGTGGCCAGGGTGAGTACGAGCACCAGCAGCACCATCGTCCGTCCCGCCGCGGTCCGGCCCACGCGGGCGAGCGCGATGAAGGCGACGGTGCCGCGGCGCGCCCGGGCCCGGGCGGCGAGCCAGCGTACGGGCAGCGGATACAGCCGCATCAGGATCAGCACGGTGGCCAGACCCAGCAGGACGGGAGTGGCGGCCAGTTGCGGGTCGACGCCGAAGGCCCCGCCGCTCGCTCCGTCACCGCGCACCCGGATCGCCGCGACCCCGGCCACGGCCAGCAGCATCACGACGGACTCGGCCAGCAGCCGGCGCCTGCCCGCCGGCCCGGGGCCGGCCTCACGCGCCCCGCGCACGGGCTTGCGCTCGCGCACCGCGAACCAGGTCAGGGCGGGCAGTGTCAGTCCGGCGAGCACCACGATGGCCGCGATCAGCGGCAGGCCGCCCGAGACGTCCTCGTCCAGCGCGCCGCGGGTGCCCCCGTAGCCGGCGGCTGCGCCCAGCAGCACGGCCGGGGCCGTCTGCACCAGCCGGGCCAGCGCCACCTCGAGCGGGGTGGCACCGCGGGCACGCTGCAGCCTGTCGTTGTCCGCGCCGCGGCGCACCGCGAGCTGCGCCGAGACGATGAGGGTGGCGAAGGCGACGGCCAGCAGCCCGGCGATCGCGAAGGAGGCGAGCGAGCGGGCCCGGTCCCACTCCCGCGCGAACTCCGTGAACAGCGGCGAGAGTTCGTTGGCGGTCATGGGCGGCTCGAAGAGGCTGCCCGCGAGGAGGCAGTGCCCGCCGCTCGCGGTGCCCGGGCACATGCCCTCGCCCGCGTCCCGGCCGAACTGCCGGATGGCGCTGTGCAGAGCGGCGCCCGCGTCGCCCTGCGCGATCCTCTCCGCCTGCGTGTCGCCCAGCTCCAGCCTGGTTCGCCAGGTCACGAGCGTGTCGTCGAGATCCGCGAGCTCCCGGACCGCCTCCACGCCGGTCCCGTCCGTCACCGCGAGTGCGCGGTGCACCCGGGTGTTGCCGATCCACTCCACGAGCGGGCCGGCGAGCCCCGGCTGCTGGCGGAAGATCGCCAAGTCGCTCTGCCGCTCGGGGAGCTCGAAGAAGCCGGTGAAGGTCACCTCGGCCGTGTGCCCGTCCTCCAGCCCGAGGGTGAGCCTCTGTCCGAGCGCAAGCCCGAAGGCGTCCCTGACCGCGGTGGAGACGGCGAGTTCGACGGGCTGTTCCTTCTTCTCGACCGCCCGCTCCTCCGACACAGGCCCCGGCGGGCGGCCTTCCGCATAGTCCGCCTTCGCCGGAGCGTCGTCCGCGTACAGCATGGACAGCTGCGCCCTCGGCTTGCCGGGCAACCCTCCGACGACGTCGGCCGGCGGGAGCACGGCGCGCAGCGAGCCGGGCGCGAGCAGACCGCGCAGCGGCTCCTGGGCCGCGGCACGCATCTTCGCGCCGGCCTTGTCCAGCGTGTGCATCATCGAGCCGAACCGGGGCTCGGCCGACAGCTCGGAACTGCCGAAACCACCGTCGGCGTACGTGTTGATCACGGCCGACGTCACGAGCAGCTCGCCCTGCGCCTGTGCCCGCTCCACCCGGTCACCGAGCGCGCTGCCGGCGAGCCGGTCGATCAGCACGGGCCCGGTCAGCGCGACCGAGGTCAGCACGGCCACCAGGACGAACAGGCAGACGAGCAGCGGGGATCCGGCCCTGGCGTCGCGGGCCACCCAGCGACCGTTGATCATTACTGCTCCCCCGCCCGCATGACCCGTACGAGATCCGCCCGGGCCAGCATCCGGGACATCACCGTGACCAGTGCGGTGATCAGCACGGCCGTGGCGGCGGCCGTCAGCGCCACCCGCTCCCACGGCACCACGGCCAGCACCTCGGGATACACGGGCCTGCCCACGTCGTCGACGGTCACCAGCGGCACGACGATCCCGGCGACGGCCGTGCCCAGCACCGCGCCCAGCACCACCGCGATCACGGCGATCAGCAGCTGCTCGGTCCACAGCAGCCCGGTGAGCTCGCGTCTGCGCACCCCCATCGCACGCAGCAGCGCGAACTCCCGCCGGCGCTCACGGGTGGAGAGCACGGCGTGCAGGGTGAAGCCGATCACCGCGAAGGCCGGGGCAAGCAGCAGGCAGAGCATCAGCACACCGCGGGTGCCGTGCTGCAGCGGATCGCCGCGCAGCCGCTCGGCGGCCCGGACCGCGTCGTCGGTCGTGCCCACGCCCTCGGCACGCCGCACCGCCTCAGCGGCGGGCGCGGGTTCGCCGTCGCGGGCGGACAGCCACCAGAACGACTCCTGCTGCTGCAGCCCGCCGCGCTGCACGAGCGAGGCTGCCAGCGCCCTGCTGTCGACAAGCAGCCGGCCGCCCTCGGGCGGGAAGCCGGGGACCGCGCCGATACGCCCGACGACCGTGACGGTCAGGGGAGTTCCGTCCCGCAGCTCGACCGTCGCCGTGTCGCCGACCGTGACCCGCCCGGTGGCCAGCAGCGCGTCGTCGGCCAGCGCCGGGACAAGCGCGATGCCGCCGACCCGCAGCGGCGCGAACTCCACCAGCCTCCGCGCGCTGGGGAGATCGGACGGTCCCATGAGCTCGGCCCGCAGCCCGCCCTCCGGCTGCTCCGCCGGAAGATCGCAGAGCCCGGCGGAGAAGAACTCCTCGTCGGTCGGCTCAGCGCCCGGGCACCGGAGGTTCGACGGCCTGTACTCGCCGCTCGCGAGGTTCGCCCAGCGTCCCTCCGGTCCGGGGGCGGCAGGGCTCGAGGGGTCGGATCCGAACCGGTGCACGGTGATGTCGTACGACGTGCGGGTCTGCTCCGGCGGCAACTCGAAGCCGATACGGGTGATGCTCAGCGGGTAGTGCCGCTTCAGGTCCTCGTTGCCCTTGACGGCCAGCGGGACGCTCAGCTCATGCCGTACGCCGTCCGATGCGGGCAACGGGGCGGTCACGGTGTCGGCGAGCCCGGAGGCGTCCTGCACGGTGAGCACCAGCCTGCCCCGGAGCTCGCCCGTCGAATCCACGGTGACCTCGGCGGCGATGGCCTCCGGCCTGCCCGGCAGTGCGATGCCGGCCCGAGGCGTGTCCTTCGCCAGGGCGGACAGCCGCTCGGCGAGGTCTCCGTCGACGAGGTCGTCGCGCAGGGCGGGCATCGGTCCCGAGGACGCACCCGGCCTCAGGGTGGACACCGCTTCGGCGGTGTCGATGGCGGTGACGCCGGTGGACTCCTCGTACAGCTCGACCGGCAGGTCCACGACGGGGGTCGCGGCCTCGATGCCGGGCAGGCCGGTATAGGCGCTGTGGCGGACGGCCGGGGGCAGCGCCTCGGCGCTGAACCGGTCCGGGGTCAGCTGGAGATCGGCGCCCACGGAATGCCGCGCGCGGTCCTCGTTGCTGCGGTCGATCATGGTGAGCGCCGAGGTGGTGAGCGCGCCCACGGCCAGGGCGAGGACCATCAGCAGTGCCGGCCCGGCGTGCTTGGTCGCGCGGCGGCTGACCTGCCAGCCGCCCAGCGGCAGAATCAACCCGGCGGTGTGGCGGGCGAGCCGGACGGCGCCGCGCTCGGCGAGCGGCAGCATCCGCAGCGTGAGCAGGGTCGCGGCGATGGTGATCACGACGGGCACGAGGACCAGCACCGGGTCGACGGAGGCCGCTCCCCCGGTGCCCGCGTCGCCCGCTACCGGCGAACGGTAGCGGCTGAGCTGCAGCCAGCCGAGCACCGCCACGGCGGCCAGCGCCAGATCCGTACCGGCCCGTTGGAACGCCGCCGCATGCGGTCCGCGCCTGCGCAGCTTGGCGACGGCGCCGCCGTCGCGGGCGGCGCGGATCGCGGGCAGCAGGGCGGAGCAGCCGTGCAGGACGAGCGCGAGCAGCGCGGCGGTCCAGCCCGCGGCGCCGAGCGCGGAGTGCGGGACCTCGCCCGGGAGCAGTCCGGCCTCGTCGAGGGCGGCCAGCAGCGGCCCTGCCAGGAAGGGCGCGGCCAGCGCCGCGGGGACGGCGACCACGGCCCATTCGGCGCCGGCCGTCGCGACCACCCGGGGTGCTCCCGCGCCCCGGGCGCCGAGCAGCGCCGTATCGGTACCGCGGTGCTCCGTGAGCTGCCGGGCCGTCAGGACCAGCGCCGCGACGGCCAGCGCGCCGAGCAGCGCCGCCGGAACGTACATCCCCGACCTGGCCACCACCATCCCGGTCCCGATCCGGTCCAGCGCTTCCGTCAGCGGGGCGCCGACGACCACGCCCTCCACGGCGGGTGAACCGCCCCCGAAGACAACGCGCTTGGCATCGCTCTCCGCGAAGGCGGCGACGCGGTCACGCAGCGGGCCGAGATCCTCGGCGTCCAGCCGGTACGCGTCGGGCACGCCGAACCAGCCGGCCAGCGCGTCGCCGGCCAGCCCGGGAGCGGCCTCAAAGCCCTGTTCGGACACCAGGGCCAGGCTGTCGGGACCCCCCGAACTGCTGGTCAGAGAGGAGAAGACGGCGGGCTCTCGACCGTTCGCGCGCCACAGCCCGGTGATCTCGAGCCGGATCCTGCGGCCCTGGAAGCCGGACAGCACCACGGTGTCGCCGGGCTCGGCGTGCAGCCGCCGCCCGAGGCTCTCGTGCAGCGCGGCCTGGATCCCGTCCTGCGCGGCCCCGGCCCGCGCCGCGGGCCACTCCCCCGCGGTCAGCCGGGCCAGCTGCTGCGCCTCACTCACCGCGATGACGACGACGCCGCCACCGGGGCGCGGCCGTCCGCCGGTGTCGAGCACAGGCAGGTCGAACGGGCGGGCCGCCGGTGCGCGCATGGTCGTACGCACGTGGTGCCGCACATCGCCGAAGGCCGAGGCCAGGGCATCCCGTACGGCCTGGTCGGCCCTGGACGCCCCGTCCTTGTCGTAGTCGGCCATCACCTGGACGACGCCGTCGGCATCCCGGGCGAGACGCTGCTGGGCCCCGCTCTCCACCGCTCCTCCCGCCAGTGTGGCGAGGGCGGCCAGCACGGTGCCCGCCAGCAGGACCGTCAGCGCGGCGGCCATGAGCACCAGACCGTGGTGCAGCCAGCGACGGACGACGCGGGGCACGCGTGACCTGCGGCCGCCGGCAGGTGCGGGCAGCGGAGGGCGCTCCTGCACGGCCGTTTCAGTCACCGCTCGCTCTCCCCCCGCAGGAGTCGGCAGTTGCAACGTTGTTCACTGACGGCGAAGTGGTCCATACCTCCCAGCTGACGTGAGCCTACGGGTGGCCGGGGCGGCACCGGCAGGGGTCGGTATCCGGTTGATCCATTCGTTACCTGCGGTAAGCAGCGGCCCCGGCACAACCGTGCGTAGAGGTCAGAGGTTCTTCACGTCGAACGGGTCGTGTTCCGTCAGGAGCTTGTCCAGCCGGGCCTGGTCGACGCGGGTGGTCACCTGGGCCGTCTCCTGGCGGTCGCGGATGGTCTTGGCGAGCGTGAACGCGGACGACGTCACGAAGACGAGGCCGAGGGCGAGGAAGCCCCGGGACGCGGCGTCCAGGGGCAGCTTCGCGATGCCGTACGCCGTGCCGAGCAGGGCGATGGCGAATGAGATCGCCGCCTGCACCATGAACGCGTTGGTGGGCGGCCGCTGGATGGGTGGAGTCATGAGGACAGCGTGTCGCGGGGCGGGCACGGCGGCCTGAGTACGCCTACTCAATCCGGGGCTGAGCATCGCCGCCGGTCATGTCGACTCCCGCCGGACCACCATGAGCCCCATCTCCGGCACCCGCGACGGGGCTTCGCCCCGCACGCTCAGGTCGATCAGGGCCGCCAGCTCGTGCGGGTCCGGCAGGACCAGGCGAACCGTGCTGAGGCGGGGCCGCAGCAGGCGCCCCAGCAGCAGGTCGTCCGCGCCGATCAGCGCCGTCCGCGCCGGTACGTCGACGCCCGCGTCCTGCAGCGCCCGCATCAGCAGCATCGCGTACTCGTCGTTGTACGCGAAGACGCCGTCCAGGCGCAGCTCGTGCCAGCGTGCGGCGAGGGCCCGGGCGGACTCCTCGGTGTAGTCGAGATCAAGCCGTTCGGCGTGTGCCCCGGCGGCCGCGGCAGTGGCGTACACGCCCTGCAGACGGGGGCGGCTGAACAGCTCCAGGCCCGGCTCCCGGGGTACGACCACCCCCAGGCGGCGGCAGCCCCGGGACAGCAGGTGGTCGGCCGCCAGCGTGCCCACCTCGGTCGGATCGTGCAGCACGGTGTGTACGCCGGGCACCGGGCTCGGCGCGAAGGTGACGAGCGCGCCCACGCCCGAGCGGCGCAGCAACTCGACGCCCTCCGGGCTGAATCCGGTGCCGTCCAGCGAGAACACCGCGGCCGGCCGCAGCTCCGCCCAGGCGCGTGCGGCGTCGGTGTCGTCCGCCGGTGCGGGGCCGCCCAGGCCGGCGATGGAGTAGCCGAGGCCGGCGAGGCCCTGGTGCAGCTGCAGGAAGAACTCGCCGAGCAGCGGTCCCACCAGGATCGACGGGCTCGGCATCAGCACCATGCGGTTGCGCCCGGCGCGCAGGCTGCGCGCCGCGGCGTGCGGCACGTAACCGAGCCGCAGCGCCGCCTCCCGCACGCGGGCGCGCGTGGCGGCGCTGATCCGCGCCGAGCCGGTGCCGTTCAGGACATAGCTGACCGTGGTCCGGGAGACACCCGCAAGGCGGGCCACGTCGGAGCTCGTCGCAGCGGGGGGAATGGGTCGGTCCGTCATCGCACCCGCCATCCTCGCAGACGGGCCCGGGGTGTGGCGCACGGCGGTCGGCGGGTGGTAGTTACATTACCGACCGTTTCGTTGACACGTGTCACTTCATCTTTCCAGACCTCTGCACGCCGCCGTCAGCGTGAACTTCCGGCCGCCCCGCCCTGTCGCGGCAGGCCGAAACGAATCGCCACCGGCACGGCCCGCGCCACCAGAAAGGGCACGATCGGCAGCATGAAGCTGAACACCTACGAGTGGGGCGCCGGCGACCGTGTCGCCGTCCTGATCCACGGGATCATGGCGGACCACCGCACCTGGCGGCGGCTGGGACCGCTGCTGGCCGAGCGGGGCTATCGCGTCGTCGGCGTGGACCTGGCCGGACACGGGGCCAGCCCGCGCGGCGCGTACGACGTGGAATCCCTCGCCGAGGACCTCCTGGACTCCGTGCCCGGCGAGCCCGAACTGGCCGTCGGCCACTCCCTGGGCGGGCTGGTGCTCGCACGCGCCGTGCGCCGGCTGCGCCCCGCCAGGGCGGTGTTCTCCGACCCCGCATGGCATCTGCCGCTCGGCGCGGACGGCCCGCAGGTGTCCGACTTCGTCCAGGCCAAGCAGCTGACCCGGCCGCAGATCCGGGCGTTCAACCCCCGCTGGGAGAGCGTGGACGTCGATATCGAGATGGAGACGCTCGCCGCCTGGGACCCCGACACCGCACCGGCGCTGGCCCCGCTCGCCGGCACGGATCTGCTGCCCGCCGAGCCGGCCGTGCCCTCGCTGGTGGTGCTGGCCGACCCCAGCTTCCTGATCTCCCCGCAGAAGGCGGAGGTGTTGCGGTCCCGCGGTTTCACGGTGCGTTCCGTGCCCGGCGCGGGCCACACGATCCACCGCGACGACTTCGAGGGGTTCGTCGCCTCGCTCGACGGCTGGCTGTGAGGGGTGGGCGCGATGGGTGCGAGGGGCGACGACGCGGTCCGGGCCGAGGCGGTCGAGCGGGCCCTCGCGCGGCTCGGTCTCGACGCCCGGTGCGCGCTGCTGGGCGGCGCGGACATGTGGTCGCTGCCGGCACACGAGGCGATCGGCCTGGGGCGGCTGGTGATGTCCGACGGGCCCGCCGGCGTACGCGGTGAGCACTGGACGCCCGACGACCCGTCGGTGGCCCTCCCCTCCCCCACCGCGCTGGCCGCCTCGTGGGACCCGGAGCTGGTCCGCCGGGCGGGACGGCTGCTGGCGCAGGAGGCGCGCCGCAAGGGCGCGCACGTGGTGCTCGCCCCGACGGTGAACCTGCACCGCACCCCGCGCGGCGGCCGCCACTTCGAGGCGTACGCCGAGGACCCGCTGCTCACCGGCGTGATCGGGGCGGCGCTGGTGGCGGGCGTGCAGGACGGCGGTGTCGGCACCACGCCCAAGCACTTCACCGCCAACGACTCCGAGACGGACCGGTACACGGTCGACGTCACCGTGGACGGGACCACCCTGCGCGAGCTGTATCTCGAACCCTTCGAGCGCATCGTGCGCACCGCCCGCCCGTGGGGACTGATGACGGCGTACAACAGCGTCGGCGGTACGACGATGAGCGAGCACCACGAGCTCAACAACCAGGTGCTGCGCGGCGAATGGGGCTTCGACGGCTTCCTGGTCTCGGACTGGACCGCCGCCCGCGACACGGTCGGCGCGGCGAACGGCGGCAACGACATCGCCATGCCGGGCCCGGACACGGTGTTCGGCGCGCGCCTCGCGCAGGCGGTACGGGCCGGCAAGGTCACCGAGGCCGTCGTCGAGTCGATGGCCCGACGCGTGCTGACGCTGGCGGCCCGGGCCGGCCTGCTGGACGGCGCCCCGCCGGCGGTCGCGGAGGGCGCACTGCCGCCGGACGTGGACGGGGAGGCCCTGGCCCGGGAGCTGGCGGCGCGCTCCTTCGTCCTGCTGCGCAACGACGACGTACTCCCCCTGCCGACCCGCCCCGGCCGGATCGCGGTCATCGGCCGCGCCGCCGCCCGGCCCCGGATCGGGGGCGGCGGCAGCGCGGAGGTGTTCCCGACGCGGCTGACGACACCGCTGCGGGCGCTGCGCGACGCGGTGGACGGGGAGGTGGTGTACGTACCCGGGCCGGATCCGCGCGAGCGGATCGCGCCGGCCGCCTTCCCGCTGCGGGCGGTGCTGCGCGACCGGTCCGGCGCCGTACTGCACGAGGTGGGGCTGCCGGAGGGGCAGGTGCGCTGGCTCGGCGCGCTGCCGGGCGGGGTGGCGGCGGCCCGGGTGGGTTCGGTCGAGCTGAGGGGATCGTTCACGCCCGGCGCGGGCGGGACGCATCAGCTGGCCATCCGCGGCGTCGGCGAGTTCCGGCTCGCGGTGGGCGGACGCGCGGTGTTCGACGGACCGGTCCTGCCGGAGGGCTCCGATCCGGGCGCCGCCTTCCTCAACCCGCCGCAGCGCGTCGTGCCGGTGGAGCTGGCGGCGGGCGAGCCCGTCGACGTCAGCCTCGTGTACCGGATGCCGCCGGCGGAGGGGCTGCTCGCGGTGTTCGCCGTGGTCGCCTTCGAACTCGGGCACCGCGAGCCGGTGCGGCCCGCGGAGGACGAGATCGCCGAGGCGGTGGCGGCCGCCGCGGACGCGGACGTGGCCGTCGTGTTCGTGGGTACGACGGACGAGTCGGAGTCCGAGGGCGCCGACCGCGCCACCCTCGCCCTGCCCGGCGCGCAGGACCTGCTGGTCTCGCGGGTGGCGGCGGCGAACCCTCGTACGGTCGTGGTGGTGAACGCCGGGGCGCCGGTGCTGATGCCGTGGCGGGAGGAGGTCGCGGCGCTGCTGCTGGCCTGGTTCCCGGGCCAGGAGGGCGGCGCGGCGCTCGCCGACGTACTCACCGGGGCGGCGGAGCCGACAGGCCGGCTGACCACGACGTGGCCGGCCGCCGACGAGGACGCGCCGGTGTGGCGGGTCAAGCCGGGCGCGGACGGCACCCTGCCGTACGAGGAGGGCCTGTTCGTCGGCTACCGCGCGTGGCGCCGGGCCGGCACGCGCCCCGCGTACTGGTTCGGTGAGGGCGACGGCTACACCTCCTGGTCGTACGACGAACTGCGCGTCGTCCCCCGCGCCTTCGACGCCCGCGCCCCCTACGCCCCGCTCGCGGAGGTGACCGTGCGCGTGCGCAACACCGGTGCGCGCCGGGGCCGGGAGACGGTGCAGGTGTACCTCTCCGCCCTGGGCGACGATCCGAGGCGTCCGGATCTGACGCTGGCCGGCTTCGCCGTGGTCGAGGCGGATCCGGGCGAGGAGGCGCAGGCCCGCGTGCTGGTACCGCTGCGGGCCGCGCAGAACTGGGACGGCGCGTCGCACGCCTGGGTCACCCGGGGCGGGATGCGCACGGTGCGGGCGGGACGCAGCGTGGCCGAGCTGCCGCTCTCGGCGGTGCTGGAGGTGACGCCGCCGATGTGAGCGCCACCGGCCCCGGGCCCGCTGTGAGCGCCGGGCGAGCTGCCCGATGCCGCCCCGTACCCCACCGCAGGCGCAATCATGGTGAACGGTCACGCCGACCGCGACCCGAGGACATCCGTGAGGTGCTCCGTTGGCCCGCCGAGTTCTCCTCCGCGAACGCGCTGTCGCCGGACGTGATGCCCGGTCCGGACGCCCTGGCCGTGCTGGCGACCGGATTCGGCGGCTACCCGTCCGTGGTGGCCTCCGACGGCGACGCGCACCGCCGGCTGCGGGCGCCGGTCAACCGCGGGCTGACGGCCGCGCACGTCACGGCCGCGCTGCCGTTCGTCGCGGCGCGCGTGGCGGAGCTGTTCTCCGCCTTCGCGCGGGACGGCGCCGTCGAGCTGATGGGCGCGTACGCCCGCAGGCTGCCGGGCCAGGTCATCGGCCGGCTGCTGGGCCTGGAACCAGCCGACGTACCGGCGGCGGTGGCCGGCAGCTACCGCGCCGAGGCGCTCCTCTTCCGGCCCATGGGCGAGGAGGACCAGATCCGGGCCGCCGAGGACGTCGTCGCGATGCAGCACCTGCTCGACTCCTACGCCCGGGCCCGGCGCCGCGACCGGCGCGACGACCTGATCAGCGCGATGGTGTTCGGGCTCGTCCCGGGCGAGGGGGAACTCACTCCCGAGCAGCGCAACGAGATCGTCTCCCAGCTGCAGAACCTGCTGATCGCCGGCCATCTCACCACCAGCGCCCTGATCGGCTCGACGTTCCTGCACCTGCTGCGGCACCGCGAGCAGTGGGACCTGCTGTGCGGGCGGCCCGGCCTGATCCCGGCGGCGATCGAGGAAGTGGCCCGGTACGACGCGGTGGTGCAGGGATTCCGCCGGATCACCACCCGCCCGCTCACCCTGGCCGGGACGGAACTCCCGGCCGGCACACCGGTGTTCCTGGCGTTCGGCTCGGCGAACCGCGACGAGCGGTCGGTGGAGCGCCCCGACACCTTCGACATCACCTGCGCGCCCGCCGGCCGTCTCGCCTTCGGCCACGGTGTGCACGGCTGCCCCGGGCACCAGCTGGCCCGGGAGCAGCTCCGGCTGACGCTGGAGACCTTCGTGACGCGGCTGCCGGACCTGCGGCTCGCCCCCGGCCGGGAGGTCCGTACCCGGCCGACGCCGATCCACCGGTCGCCGGTGGAGCTGCGCCTGGTGTGGTGACCAACGGGAGGGGTTTTCAACTGCTGGGGATCGGGGTCGAATGCCTGAGCGTAACCATGTGTGAGTGAGTGTCGTTGTCTGGGTGTGAATTTGACGGAGTGGGCGAAGACGCAGGGCGTGCATCCGCAGACCGCGTATCGCCGGTTCCGTGAGGGGACGCTGCCGGTACCGGCTCAGAGGGTGGGTCCGCGCACGATCCTGGCGAATGTCGAAGCGAACTCCTCACCTTCCGTGACAGGTGGTGTGGGTTTGTACGCTCGTGCCTCCTCGCACGATCAGAAGCAGGACTGCGGCGGCAGACGGCGCGACTCGCCCAGTGGGCCGCGAAGGCCGGCCACGGGACCGCTTGTGGGCGTCGCCTCGTCGTTCTCGACGAGGCGAAGTCGAAGACGACCTGGTGCGGCACATGGTCGAGGTGCTGACCGCGTTCTGCGCCCGCCTGTACGGGCGTCGCTCGGCGAAGAACCGGGCACGCAAGGCTCTTGAGGCGGCTGCCGCCGATGACTGAGCCGAAAAGGAAGCAGCTCCGTACCATCGATGCGCCGTTCGTCGCTCTCGGGCCGTCCGGAGTCGCGGTACGCGACCGGCTCAAGCACCTGGCGCCCGAAGACGACAAGGTGCTGCGCCTGGTCGGTGCACACCTCGGACGCTTGGCGTCCGGAGATCTGGCGGCCAGGTGCCGGGACGGTCTGGAGCACTCGGCCGACACCTGGGCGGTGCGTAAGCAGGGCCTGACGGCAGTCTCGTCCTCGCGGTGGGCCGGCAGTATCACGAAGGCCACGCACGATCAGTGGGCCTTGTCGCGTCGCTGCCAGCTCGCGCACATCCAGGGCCTTGAGGCCGGTGTCCGCACGTTGACGCACCGCCTGTCCCTGCCGCTTGGGGAGATGGGAACCAAGGGTGCTCCGGGCGGCTACCGCTCCAAGGGCGAGTGGTTGCAGAAGACCCGTCGTCTGGCGGTCCTGGAACACCGCCTGGAAGTGGCGCGTGCCGACCGCGAGGCCGGTGTCGTGCATGTCGTGCGCGGCGGCCGGAAGCTGCTGGGCAACCGGCACAACCTCCAAGCCGCGCAGCTCACCGAGCAGGAGTGGCGGCAACGCTGGGAAGCTGAGCGGTGGTTCCTGTCGGCTGACGGGGAGTCGGGGAAGAGGTTCGGGAACGAAACGATCCGCGTCACCCCCGACGGCGAAGTCAGTATCAAACTGCCCGCGCCCCTCGCGGACCTGGCGAACGCCGGGCACGGACGGTACGTCCTCGCCTCGAAGATCGTGTTCCGGCATCGGGGCCAGGAGTGGGCCGACCGCATCGAGGCGAACCGGGCCGTGGCCTACCGCATCCACCTCGATGTGGAGCGGGGCCGTTGGTACCTCACCGCCTCGTGGCAGCGGCCAGTGGTCCAGACGGTCTCGCTGGAGACGGCCCGCGCCCAGGGCATGGTCGGCGTGGACACGAACGCCGACCACTTCGCCGCCTACCGGCTGGACATCCATGGCAACCCGGTCGGCGACCCGCGCCGCTTCTTCTACGACCTGTCCGGCACCGCCGCTCATCGTGACGCGCAGATCCGGCACGCCATCACCCGCCTGCTGCACTGGGCGAAGCAGTGCGGCGTGGCGGCGATCGGCATCGAGGACCTGGACTTCACCGCCGAGAAGACCCGCGAGAAACACGGCCGCAGGAAGCGGTTCAGGCAGCTTATCTCCGGCATCCCCACCGGGAAACTCAAGGCCCGACTCCTCTCCATGGCCGCCGAGACGGGCCTGTCCATCGTGGCCGTGGACCCGGCCTACACCTCCATGTGGGGCAGGGAGCACTGGCACCGGCCGATGCAGACGCCCCGCCGCGCCATGTCCCGTCACGATGCCGCCGGCATCGCGATCGGGCGACGCGCTCTCGGATACCCGATCCGGCGACGGACGGCACCGCCCCACGACGACCGGAGTGATCGTCGTGGGCATCGGACCGTCCAGGCCGATCGTGGCATCCGAGGGCGTAAGGAAACCCGCCCACCCGTCACGGAACGTGCACACGATGCACGCGCCCGAACGGGGACACCACACGGAACGCGGGAGACCAGTCGGACATCCAAAACCGTTCGGGATGTCCGCAGTGACCAGGAATGGGCCCAAGGCTCACTCCTGCTCACTTAATTGGAACGGTGCTTGACCCTCACGTGGCGTCATGCCGCATGGTCGGGGGCGTGGAAGAACTCCTGACTGTGGGACGGGTGGCCGAGCTGGCCGGCGTCAGCGTCCGCACGCTGCACCACTACGACGAGATCGGCCTCGTGCACCCGTCGGCGCGCACCGCCGCCGGGTACCGGGCCTACTCGGCGGACGACGTCGAGCGGCTGACGGAGGTGCTCGCCTACCGGCGGCTCGGCTTCGGGCTGCGCGAGATCGCGGACCTGGTCGACGACCCGGCCACCGACGCGGTCGCGCACCTGCGCCGGCTGCGCGGTCTGCTGCTGGAGCAGCGCGACCGCGCCGCCGCCACGGTGTCGGCCATAGACAGGGAGCTGAAGGCACGGTCCATGGGGATCAGGACGACATCAGAGGAGCAACTGAGAGTGTTCGGAGCACAGTTGTACGAAGCGATCGGGTCCGCGTACCCGGCGACACGGCACACCGAGCCACGGATCGCCGCGAAGGTCTGGGAGGCGCTCGGGGACGCGCGGACGGTGCTGAACGTCGGCGCCGGCACCGGCAACTACGAACCGCCCGACCGCGACGTGACCGCGGTGGAACCGTCGGCGATCATGCGCGCGCAGCGTCCCGCTGGGGCGGCGCGCTGCGTGGCCGCCAGCGCGGAGGCCCTCCCCTTCGAGGACCAGTCCTTCGACGCCGCGATGGCCTTCAGCACCGTCCACCACTGGCAGGACCCGATCGCCGGGCTGCGCGAGCTGCGGCGGGTGGCCCGCCGCGTGGTGGTGTTCACGCACGACTCCAGCGACGCCGGCTGGCTGCACCGGTTCTGGCTCACCCGCGACTACCTGCCCGAGGTCGGCGACCTCGTCGTCGGCCGTCCCCTGGTGGACGAGCTGGCCCGTTCGATCGGGGCCCGCATCGAGCCGGTGCTCATCCCGTGGGACTGCGCCGACGGCTTCTTCGAGGCGTTCTGGCGCCGGCCCGAGGCGTATCTGGAGGAGCACGTACGCCGCGCGGTGTCGATCTGGACCCGGGTCGGGCCGGACGCCGAGCGGCGGGCGGTGGCAGGGCTCGCCGAGGACCTCTCCTCGGGCCGCTGGGCCGAGCGCAACCGCGACCTCGTCGATCTCGACGCGGCCGAGCTGGGGCTGCGCCTGCTGGTGGCCTGACGCGTTCCTACACGTCGTCCGGCTCGCCCGCTCCCCCGCGCATCGCGCGCAGCCGGTCGTCCTCCTCCTGCGTGGGCAGGCGCCAGCGGTCCGGCCAGGGGTTCGCCAGCCGCCCTTCGCGGATCGCCCGGCGAGCGGCGTAGGTGTTGCGGTAGCGCAGGGGGACGACCGTCAGGGGCAGCTCCCGCCCCGTCGCGTGCGACCACGCCTTCGTCGGGCGGAGCAGGGGGCGGGGGCCGGGGCCGAGGTCGATCCAGGTGCGCAGGGGGACCTTCAGGTCGCCGAAGGGGTGCTGGATCAGGACGACGATGTCGTCGATGTCGTGGTCCGCGTCCCCGCCCATGGGTCCACGGTAGGGGGCGCGGGGCCGGGCGGGGGGTGGCTTGGCGCTGTCACGGATGGTCCCCCCGGCTTCACCGGCGGTGATCGCGCAGCGCGCCGCGCCCGTAATCGGCTTTGCGAAGCACCCCCCGGGGTGCGGTATTGTTCTCCTGCGCGCTCGGCTCGGGGGAAACCCCAGGTCGGATGAGCACCGGGACGTGGCGCAGTTTGGTAGCGCACTTGACTGGGGGTCAAGGGGTCGTGGG
>NZ_JBFAXR010000031.1:0-71571 GCF_040680895.1 Streptomyces sp. NPDC051940
GTGAGTACTTATCGGGCTGCCGTCGCGCCCCTCCCCCGGGCTATGGAGCTCGACGAGGACAAGGTCACCCCGGGCCTGCTCGGCTTCGTCGTCTTCGCCGTGCTGGCGCTCGCCGTGTGGCAGCTGCTGAAGAGCATGAACCGGCACATGAAGCGTGTCGACTTCGAGGAGCAGCAGGAGATCGAGGACGAACAGGCGCGCGCCGCCTCGTCCCCGGACGCGCGTAGGGACGGCTGAGGCGGCCGGCCCCTCAGGGCGCTGACCGGGCCGCGCGGGGGCGGCTGACCCGGCGGTTCGGTGGCGGCTGACGCCCGGGTTCCGGTGATCCCGCCGGTCCCGGGGTTCGGCCGGTTCCGGACGCCGCTGCGGGGCGCCCCGTTCCGATAGGCTCCGGCCTGTGACGGCCGAGCACGGAGCGGACCGGTCAGAGGTCGTGGCTGTCGCCCCCTCCGCCGGCGGCATCCCTGCCCTCGGCGTGCTCCTGGACGGACCGGCCGGGGAGGCCAGGACATGACCAGCAGGCCCGCCGAACCCGCGAACGACGAGGAGCTCGAAGAGCTCCTCGCCTTCCTGCGCGACGCGCGCGGGTTCGACTTCACCGGCTACAAGCGCTCGACGCTGGGCCGCCGGATCCGCAAGCGGATGGCAGACGCGGACGTGGGCTCGTACGCGGACTACCGGGACCGGCTGGAGGCCGACGCGTACGAGTTCGGCGCGCTGTTCAACACCATCCTGATCAACGTCACCTCCTTCTTCCGCGACCCGGACGCCTGGACGTTCCTGCGGCACGAGGTCGTGCCCGCCGTCATCGAGGACGCCGGGAGCGAGGAGATCCGGGTGTGGAGCGCCGGCTGCTCCACCGGCGAGGAGGCGTACTCGCTGGCGATCATGTTCGCCGAGGCGCTCGGCCTGGACGAGACGATCGCCCGGGTCAAGATCTACGGCACGGACGTCGACGAGCAGGAGCTGCGCGCGGCCCGCGCCGGGCACTACCCCGCCCGGTCCCTCGAACCGCTCGGGACGGAGCAGCGCGACAGGTACTTCGAGCAGAACGGCTCCCGCCACGGCTTCCGCTCGGACCTGCGCCGCCGGGTGATCTTCGGCCGGCACGACATCACGCGCGACGCCCCCATCTCCCGGCTGGACCTGCTGGTCTGCCGCAACACGCTGATGTACTTCAACATGGAGGCGCAGAGCCAGATCGTCGACCGCTTCCACTTCGCCCTGCGGCCCGCGGGCTATCTCTTCCTGGGCAAGGCGGAGATGCTCCTCAACGACACCGACCGGTTCGACGTGGTCAGCATGCGCCAGCGGGTCTTCCGCCGGCGGGCGAGCGACGCCGGGCCCCTGTACCCGCCGGCCGCGCCGAGGCCGCGCCCCGGTGCGGGCACCGAACTGCGCGGCGCGTCCCGGGCCCGGCAGCTGCGCGATCTGGTCCTGGACTCCACGCTCGGCGCCGTCATCGCCCTGGACGGCGAGGGGGCGGTGATGTTCATGAACAGCCATGCGCGGATCCAGTTCGGGCTCGTACCCAACGACATCGGCAAGCCCTTCGCGGACCTGGACCTCTCGCACCGGCCCGTCGAGCTGCTCCCGCTGGTCGAGCGGGCCGCCGGCGAGCGGCGCACCCTGCGGGTGAGCGGCGCGGAGCGGCGTACGGCGGGCGACATCCAGTACTTCGACGTCGTCGTCCAGCCGCTGGTGGGCGGCAGCGGGCCGGTGCTGGGCACCACCGTCACGTTCACCGACGTCACCACCCCGACGACGCTGAAGGCGGAGATAAAGCGGATCCGGGAGGAGCTGGAGACCGCCTACGAGGAGCTGCAGTCGACGAACGAGGAGCTGGAGACCACCAACGAGGAGCTCCAGTCCAGCATCGAGGAGCTGGAGACGACCAACGAGGAGCTCCAGTCGACGAACGAGGAGCTGGAGACCACCAACGAGGAGCTCCAGTCCGGCAACGAAGAGCTCGAGACCATGAACGAGGAGATGCGCACCCGCACCGAGGAGCTGGACGAGGCACGCGCGTTCCTGGAGGGTGTGGTCGGATCCGTGGCGGCGGGTGTCGTCGTCCTCGACGCCCATATGCGGGTCAAGAGCTGGAACCGGGGCGCGGCCGAACTGTGGGGGCTGCGGGCCGACGAGGTGATCGACGAACGCTTCTTCGGGCTGGACTTCGGGCTGCCCGCGGAACAGCTCCGCGCCGTCATCAAGGAGTGCCTCGACACCGGCAAGCGGGCGGGGCCCGTCGACACCCCCGCGGTGAACCGGATCGGCCGCCGCATCAACTGCGAGGTGGTCTGCTCGCCGTTCGACGGGCACAACGGCGGCGTCGTCCTGCTGATGGAAGAGGGCCGTACGGCCCAAGTGCGCTGAGCGGCCCGCGCGTACGCTGACCCCCATGAACCCGGCCGAGGACAGCGCCGCCACCGCGCCGGCTGTCCGACGGCGCGCGCGGGCGGCCCGCGAGCGTGCGGCCCGGGCACAGGCGAACGCGCTGGCACACGAGCGGCTCGGCGCGGGTGCGGGGGACGACTTCCACGGCCGGATGGCGGCGTTACACCGCCAGGTCGCGGCCTGTCATCTGGCGGCGGCGCAGCTGCACGACGCCTTCGCGCGCCGGCTGGAGCCGCCGGGCAAGGGGGTGTCGCGGCCGCACTTCATGGCGGGGGTCGCGGAGGCGTGCGGTACGGGGAGCGCCGCGCTCACCCTGCTGGGGCCGGACCGGGCGCAGCTGGCCGTGGCGGCCTCCGACGAGACGGCCCGGTCCGCGCAGGACCTGGAGTTCGTCCTGGGGGAGGGGCCGGCGCGGGACGCCGCCCTGGGGCAGCAGGTACGGGCGGCCGGGGCCGTACTGGCCGAGCGGTGGCCGCGCTACGGGGCCGCGGTGGAGGAGCTGGGGCTCCACTCGGTCGTCGCGGTGCCGCTGTCGGCGCAGGACGGGTGCATAGGAGCGCTCACCGTCTTCGACCCGTCGCCGGGGCTGCTGCTCGGGCTCGGCTCCACGGGGCTGTCCCGGATAGCGGACGCGCTGGTGAAGGACGTGCTGATGGGGCCGGACGCCGACCCCGGCCTGTACGGCGACACCGACTTCCGGCCCGAGGTGCACCAGGCGGCGGGGATGCTCGCCGAGCGGACGGGCTGCGACGTGGGCGACGCGCTCGCGCTGATGAGGGCCCGGGCCTTCCGGGACGGTACGACGATCGAGAGCGTGGCCGTGCGCATCCACGCCGGTGAACTGGAGCTGGGCTGAGCAGATGGCGGAGGTGGGGATGACGGAGCACCGGTTGGCTGCGACGTTCGTGGAACTGGCTGCTGTTCCCGACGACGTGACGCAGACTCCCCGGTTCCTGGACCGGTTCGCGACGCTGACCGCACAACTGCTGGGGGTGCGCGCGGCGGTGGCCGTACTGGCCGAGCGGCGCGGCGAGCAGGCGGTGGCCGGATCCGGCACGCCCGGGCTGGCCGAGCTGGAGCTGGAGGCAGGGGTACGGGGGGAGGGGCCGGGGCTGCTGTGCATGCGGCGCGGGCGGGAGGTGCCCGAGGTGGGGCTCGCGGGCGCGGTGGCCCGTCAGCGCTGGCCCTACTACGCGCCACGGGCCGCGCAGCAGTTCGGCTGTCTGCGGGCCGGTGCGCTGCCGCTGCGCCACGGCGACGAGACCCTGGGCGCGCTGGTGCTGTTCTTCGGCAGCGAGCCGTCCCTGGACCCGGCGGCCCTCGGGATCGCCGGCTCCCTCGCCGAGGCCGCGGCCATCTCGCTGGCCCGCGGGCGCGAGCTGGCCGCCACCCGCACGCTCGCCACACAGCTGCAGCAGGCGCTGAGCAGCCGGGTGGTGATCGAGCAGGCGAAGGGCGTGCTGGCCGCACGCCTGTCGATCACCGTGGACGAGTCCTTCCAGCTGCTCCGCGGCCACGCGCGCTCGGCCCGGCGCCCCCTCGCGGACGTGGCCCACGAGGTGGTCGCCGGGGCGCTGCGCATCGAGCTGCCGGGCCCCCGGAGGGGGCGCCGGGACTAGGCACGCTCCCGGTGGGGCGCTCCCGAACGTGCCGCCGGCCGTCACGCCCGTACCGCTGAGCCCATCACCTCCCGGGAGCGGCGGCTCGGGACCATGCCCAGCCGCCAGGCCTGCCAGCCCGTCTCCGGCTCGACGCCCCGCTCCAGCAGCAGGGCGTACGTGTCGGCGTAGTCCTCCAGCGCCGGATCGCCCACCTGGCGGCCCGACCGGAACTCGGCCCGCAGCTCGGAGAGTTCCTGCTGGGCCACCGCGCTGCCGACCTCGGAGCCGCCGGGGGAGGCGAGCGGCAGCAGCGTGCAGCGCAGGAACCGCCCCCACGCGCCTCCGCGCCGGTCCGCGTACCCGTCGAACAGCGCTATCGCGTCGTCGACCAGGGCCAGCGCCTGCGGGGTACGCCCGTTGCCGGCGTCGACCACCGCCAGCTCCAGACACGTCCACGCCTCGCCGTGCGGCACGCCGATGCGGTGGAAGTCCTTACGGGCGTCGTCCAGCAGCTGCCGGGCGAAACCGGAGTTGCGCAGCGAACCGGTCTGCTCCGCCCGCATGTCCCGCGTCACCCGCGCCGAATGGTGCCGGGCGCACGCCAGGCCGTACACGTCGCGCATCCGGCTGAACATCGTCCGCGCCCGCTCCAGCGCCCGCACCGCGCCGTCGTAGTCGTCGCGCTCCTCCCGGGCCTGGCCCAGGTAGTACAGCGTCCACGCCTCACCGCGGGCGTCCTCGTTCTCCCGGTGCCGGGCCAGGGCGGCGCGCAGCCCCTCGACGGCCGCCGCGGCGTCGCCGCCGACCAGCCGGGCACGGGCCAGCTGCGTGTGCGCCCAGGCCTCGCCCCGCTGGTCGCGGGTGCGCCGGTAGCCCTCCAGGGCCTCCCTCAACTCCTCCTCCGCGCCCGGGACGTCGCCCATCCGCAGCCGCACCTGGCCGAGCTGGAAGTGCGCCCACGCCTCGCCGTGCACGCTCTCGCTCTCCCGGTGCAGCTCCAGCGACTCGGCGAGCAGCCGCAGCGCCTCCGGCAGATCCGCCCGGTCCCGTTCGACGGCGGCCAGCGCGTGCAGCGTCCAGGCCCGGTCGCCGCGCAGCTCCGCCGACTGCTGCATCTCAAGCGCCTCGCGCAGCCGGGCCCGCGCCTCCGGCAGACTGCCCTGCTGCTGCAGGGTGATGCCCAGATCGCGCAGTGCCCGCGCCGCCCCCGCCTCGTGCTGCGCCTCGCGGTAGAGGTCGACCACCGAGGACAGCGTGGTGCGGGACTTGTCCAGCTCGCCCAGCTGCCGGGCCGCCACACCCGTGCGCCACTGCACGGACCGCGCCAGCAGGCCCCGGTCGGCCGCCTTGGTGAGTTCGTTGAGCTCACCGAGGCGGTACAGGTCGCCCCGCAGCAGGCAGTAGTCGGCCAGCGCGCCCAGTAGATGCAGCACCGCGCCCTGGTCCGCGTCCGCCGGGCCCTCCGTGTCCCGCAGCGCGGCCGTGATGAAGCTGGTCTCGTCGTCCAGCCAGCGCAGCGCCGCGTCCAGCGACACGAACCCGTGGTGCCCGAACTGGTCGGCCCGGGTGGAGGTCTTGCCGTCGACCAGCCGGATCACCGAGTCGGCCAGCTCCGCGTAGCTGCGGATCAGCCGGTCGCGCGCCGCGGCCCGCTCGGCCGGGTCCTCCTCGTCCCGCAGCCGCTCCCGGGCGAAGCGGCGCACCGTGTCGTGCAGCCGGTACCGCGAGCCGCGCACGTGCTCGATCAGCCCCGCCTGCGCCAGCGTGGTGAGCTGCCGGCCCGCCTCCTCCTCCGTGGTGCCCAGCAGGGCCGCGCCCGCCGCCGCGCCCAGGCTCGCCCGGCCGGCCAGCGACAGCCGGCGCAGCAGCCGCCGGATGCTCTCGGACTGGTCGGCGTAGCGCAGCCACAGCGCCCGCTCCACCGGGTCCACCGGCCCGTACGCGTCCAGATCGGCCGCCAGTTCCGCCATGGAGCGCGGCCCCAGCGAGGAGCCCGCTATACGCAGCGCCAGCGGCAGCGAGCCGCACAGCCGGATCACGTCGTCGCAGGACTGCGCGTCGTACGGGCCGTCGTCCCGCTCCTGCGCCGCCTCGCGCAGCAGCTCCTCCGCGCCGGAGGGCTCCAGCGGGCCCACGGCCAGCTGGTGCACCCAGGCGTCCAGATCGCCGGACAGCTCCAGGGGCTCGCGCGCGACCACCAGGACGAGCGACTCGGACCGGTCCGGGATCAGTGTGCGGACCTGGCCGGCGTCCGTCGCGTCGTCCAGCACGACCACCACCGGGACGTCCGTCAGGTGCTGGTGGTACAGCTCGGCGAGCCGGCGCAGATGGGCGTCCGGCGCGGGCCGCTCCCGGAACAGCAGCTGCTCGCGGGGCGCACCCAGCCGGTTCAGCAGATGCAGCAGCGCGTCCCGGGTCGGCAGCGGCACCTCGCCCGGCGACTGCCCGCGCAGATCCACCACGCAGGCGCCGCGGAACTGGTCGCGCAGATGCCGCGCCGCCCGCAGGGCGAGCGTCGTGCGCCCGGCGCCCGGCGGACCGTGCAGCACCACCACGGTCGGTTTGGTGTCCGTGGACGCCCGGCCGTGGTGCACCCACTGGGCGATCCGGGCCAGCTCCGCGCGCCGGTCCGCGAACGGGCCCTTGCCGCCGGGCAGCTGCTTCCACGACTGCTCCAGCACCGCGCGCCGCTTCGCGGCCTGGCTGCGGTCGCCGCCGCGCAGCTGCGGCTCGCGGTCGCCGCCTGCCGCCTTGGGCGTCTGTGCGGGGATGCCCTGGCCGCCCTGGGCGCCGCGGCTGCTGGCGGCGAGCATGCGCTGCTGGTCGAAGTACGGGCGGACGCCGCGCAGTTCGAGGGCCGTCAGCCACTGCAGCCGCAGCTGCTCGGGGCCGCCGGGCTGACCGCTGGCGCCGGAGATGCTGTGCGATGACCACCAGTGCACCGTCCAGCGCTGCAGCAGTAACGCCACCAGGCCCGCCAGGGCGGCGGCGGCACCCGTCCACAGGGCGCCGCGTGACCCCAGTCCCTCGTCCGCGGACACCACGAGGGCGACCCCGGCCGTCGCCACGACGGCCGTCAGGGACGGGCCGAGCGCCTCGCCGGTGAACCGCTCGCCGAGCGTCTTGCGGCCGGCCCTCGCCTCCTCCAGGGCCTGGACGTAGGTGCGGTACTCCTCCGTCGCGCTGCGTGCTATCTCGTCCAGCGCGGCGCGGGCGCGGCTCAGCAGCACCACGCCGTCGGTCCGGCCGCCGGTGCGGCGCACCTCCTCGTCCACGGCGCGCGCGAGCAGCTGCTCCGCCTCCGCCCGGTGCGGTGGGTCGAGATGGTCCGGTCGTGTGTTCGTGCCGCCCGTGCTTCCCGGCATGCGCATTCCCCCTCGGCGCGGTTCCTTGCCTTCCGGCACCAAGTCTTCCGCCTGGCAGCGGCGTTATGCATCCCCCTGTGGACAACTCCGCTTTCGGGGGTGTTTGCGCCAGGGGGCCGCGTGGGACGCCCCAGGCGTTCAGAGCTGTGGCCAGAAGCGCGAAAAACCCCCGCCCCGGGCGAGTGCGCGCCCGGGACGGG
Organism: Streptomyces sp. NPDC051940; assembly: GCF_040680895.1. NCBI lineage: Bacteria > Bacillati > Actinomycetota > Actinomycetes > Kitasatosporales > Streptomycetaceae > Streptomyces > Streptomyces sp. NPDC051940. Next base: position 7,564 of record NZ_JBFAXR010000031.1, read on the forward strand.
GGTCCGGATGGGGGCGGGGGTGCGGCGTCGTCGGCGCACCCCCGCTCGTCGGGGGAGAAGGGGAGAAGGGGTCAGCCGAGGCGCTGGACCAGCGACCGGTACTCGTCCCACAGCTCCTTCGGGGTGTGGTCGCCGAAGGTGTTGAGGTGCTCGGGGATCAGGGCCGCCTCCTCGCGCCAGACCTCGGGGTCGACGGAGAGGAGGAAGTCGAGGTCCGACTCGGAGAGCTCCAGACCCTCGGTGTTGAGCGCGTCCTTCGCCGGCAGCACGCCGATCGGCGTCTCGACGCCCTCCGCCGTACCGTTCAGCCGGCCGACGATCCACTCCAGGACGCGGCTGTTCTCACCGAAGCCCGGCCAGACGAACGCGCCCTTGTCGTTCTTGCGGAACCAGTTGACGTAGTAGATCTTCGGCAGCTTCGCGGCGTCGGCCGACGCGCCCACCTTGATCCAGTGGGCCATGTAGTCGCCCATGTTGTAGCCGCAGAACGGCAGCATCGCGAACGGGTCGCGGCGCAGCTCGCCGACCTTGCCCTCGGCGGCGGCGGTCTTCTCGGAGGCGACGTTCGCGCCCATGAAGACACCGTGCTGCCAGGAGAAGGACTCCGTCACCAGCGGTACGGCCGTGGCGCGGCGGCCGCCGAACAGGATCGCCGAGATCGGCACACCCTTCGGGTCCTCCCACTCCGGCGCGATGGTCGGGCACTGCGCGGCCGGCACGGCGAACCGGGCGTTCGGGTGCGCGGCGGGCGTCCCGGACGCGGGCGTCCAGTCGTTGCCCTTCCAGTCCGTGAGGTGGGCCGGGGTCTCCTCCGTCATGCCCTCCCACCACACGTCGCCGTCGTCGGTGAGGGCGACGTTCGTGAAGACCGTGTTGCCCCACAGCGTCTTCATCGCGTTGGCGTTGGTGTGCTCGCCGGTGCCGGGCGCGACGCCGAAGAAGCCGGCCTCGGGGTTGATGGCGTACAGCCGGCCGTCCTCGCCGAAGCGCATCCAGGCGATGTCGTCACCGATGGTCTCGACGGTCCAGCCCGGGATCGTCGGCTCCAGCATGGCGAGGTTGGTCTTGCCGCAGGCGGACGGGAACGCGGCGGCCACGTACTTGGCTTCGCCCTGCGGCGGGGTCAGTTTCAGGATGAGCATGTGCTCGGCCAGCCAGCCCTCGTCGCGGGCCATGACGGAGGCGATGCGCAGCGCGTAGCACTTCTTGCCCAGCAGCGCGTTGCCGCCGTAGCCCGAACCGAACGACCAGATCTCGCGGGTCTCCGGGAAGTGGGAGATGTACTTGGTCTCGTTGCACGGCCAGGCGACGTCCTCCTGGCCCTCGGCCAGCGGCGCGCCCACGGAGTGCACGGCCTTCACGAAGAAGCCCTCGTCGCCCAGCTCGTCCAGGACCGCCTGCCCCATCCGGGTCATGATCCGCATGGAGGCCGCCACGTACGCGGAGTCGGTGATCTCGACGCCGATCGCGGACAGCGGGGAGCCGAGCGGGCCCATGCAGAAGGGCACGACGTACATGGTGCGGCCGCGCATCGAGCCGCGGAAGACGCCCTTCTCGCCGGCGAAGATCTCCCGCATCCCGGCCGGGTCCATCCAGTTGTTGGTCGGACCGGCGTCCTTCTCCTGCTCGGAGCAGATGTACGTGCGGCTCTCGACACGCGCGACGTCCGAGGGGTCGGAGGCGGCGTAGTACGAGCCGGGGCGCTTGACCGGGTCGAGCTTCCGGAACGTTCCCTTCGCCACGAGCTCCTCGGCGAGGCGCTCGTACTCGGCCTCGGACCCGTCGCACCACACGATCCGGTCCGGCTGCGTGAGCTCGGCGATCTCCTGCACCCAGGAGATCAGTCCTTCGTGCTTGGTGGGGGCGTCGTGTGTGAGGGAGGTGGGGGACGTGAGGGGCGTCATGACTCCGCGATGCTCCAAGTTGAGGTGATGGGCGGTACGGGCTGTTCGTCGGTGTGCGTACAGGTGTAACCGCTTTTCAAGTCCGCCGCCCCTTGGGGGCCACGACCCGGGCGCCGCTCATATGTCGCTCATATGAGCCCGCTCGGTGCCGATGGTGCGCTCATTTGATGATGGTCTAGCTCAGACGAACTGTCCAGCCCGCGTCACGTGAGGAGCGCCACGTCTGCGCGCGTTCGCGCGCGTTTGCGGGGGGCGGGGGTGGTGTGGGGGTGCGGTGTCGTGCGAGGCTTCGCCTGCGGTTTCGTCTCTGCGCGGTCCTGGTGCGGGTCCTTGGGCGGTCACGGCGCGGTCTCCGCGCGGTGGTTGTGTGGGGAGGGGCACTCCGACGGACTGATCCGTAACTTACGGTTCCGTAGGTAGAGTGCTGGTGTGAGCGCCGTCCCCGAAGCCCCCAGTGTCCCCGCCGCGCCGTCCGCGCAGGTCAAGCCGAAGCTGCGCGGCTGGCTGCACGCGGCGATGTTTCCCGCGGCCCTCTTCTCCGGCGTACTGCTGACCGCTCTCGCGGAGAGTCCCCGGGGGCGGGTCGCCTGCGCCGTCTACACGCTGACCGCGTGCCTGCTCTTCGGCGTGAGCGCGCTCTACCACCGCGGCAACTGGACGCCGCGGGTCAACGGGGTGCTGCGGCGGCTCGATCACGCGAACATCTTCCTGATCATCGCCGGTACGTATACGCCGTTCACGATCCTGCTGCTCGACGGCGGGCGGCGGGACGCGCTGCTGTGGTTCATCTGGGCGGCCGCGCTTGCGGGGATCGCGTTCCGGGTGTTCTGGGTGGGGGCGCCTCGGTGGCTCTACACGCCGTGCTACATCGCGATGGGGTGGGCGGCGGTGTTCTTCCTGCCCGACTTCATGCGGGCGGGGGGGATCGCGGTGCTTGTGCTTGTTGTGGTCGGGGGGTTGCTCTACAGCGCGGGTGCGGTCATCTACGGGGTTAAGCGGCCTAATCCCTGGCCTCGGTGGTTCGGGTTCCACGAGGTGTTCCACAGTTTTACGCTGGCGGCGTTCGTGGTCCATTACGTCGGGATCTCGCTGGTCGCGTACCAGCACGCGTAGCCGCGTTTCGCGGGCTCTTTCGCCGGTCGCCTTCCGCTGCGGGGGCTTCGCCCCCGGGCCCCCTTTGCGGGCTGCGCCCGCTTTTCGCGCCTGGACGGCGCTCGGCCTCAAACGCCGGCCGGGCTGGGTTTGGGTCCCTCGCCCTGACGCCTGGCGGCGGGCGCCTCGCCCTCAAGCGCCGGGCCGGCTTGATCGGGTGGTCCCGTTCCGCTGCCGGGGCTGCGCCCCGGACCCCGTCGGCGCTGCGCGCCTCGCCCTCAAGCGCCGGGCGGGCTTGGTCGGGTGGTCCCGTGCCGCTGCCGGGGCTGCGCCCCGGACCCCGTCGGCGCTTCGCGCCTCGCCCTCAAACGCCGGGCGGGCTTGATCGGGTGGTCCCGTGCCTCATGTGCTCCCGCACCGCCCTGCCCTGCCCTGCCCCCAGCACGTCAGCACGTCCTTGGCGCCCTTGTGTTCCCGGCTCCCCCGCCTTTCGGCCCCTCCCCCGCGGGAGCGGTCGGGGGGTTTCCGTCGTCGGTGAGAGTCGCTAGGATTTGGGAGTCACCTTCAAAAGCTACTGGCTCCCGGAGGGAGTGGGTATGGTCGTCACCCAGAGTTCGCCGCAGGTCAGGCGGTGGTGGGCGCTCGGGGCGTTGGTTGCCGGGGTGCTTGTCATTGGGTTTGATCTGACGATTCTCAATGTCGCGTTGCCCACCATGGCCCGCGAGATCGGGGCCGACACCGGCGAGCTGCAATGGATCGTCGACTCGTACGCCGTCGTCTTCGCCGCCTGCATGCTGCCCGCCGGGCTGCTCGGGGACCGGTACGGGCGGCGGCGGATGCTCGCGGTGGGGCTCGTCGTGTTCCTCGGTGGGAGCGTGGTCGGGGTCTTCGCCGAGGGGCCGGGGGCCGTGATCGCCGCTCGGGCCGTGATGGGGCTCGGCGGGGCGTTCATCATGCCGTTGGCGCTGTCCGTCATCCCGGGGATGTTCGACGGGGAGGAGCGGACCAAGGCCGTGGGGGCCGTGACCGCCGCCATGGCGGTCGGGATGCCGCTCGGGCCGCTCGTCGGCGGGTGGCTGCTCGACAACTTCTGGTGGGGCTCGGTCTTCGTCCTCAACGTTCCGCTGGTCGCCGTCGCGCTCGTCGCCTGCCTCGTGCTGCTGCCGGAGACCCGGGATCCCGCCGCTCCCCGCGTCGATCCGCTGTCCGCGCTGCTCACCGTCGTGGGGCTCGGCGCACTCGTCTTCGGCGTGATCGAGGCGCCGGCGGAGGGCTGGGGGGACCCGCTGATCGTGGGTGCCATGGCGGCCGGCGTGGCGCTGATCGGCGTGCTCGTGCTGCGCGAGCGGCGCGTCGAGCGGCCGATGCTCGATCTGGCGCTGCTGGGCAACCGGCAGTTCCGCTGGAACGCCATCGTGGCCGTCCTCGCCACGTTCGTGATGATGGGCCTGATGTTCGTACTGCCGCAGTATCTGCAGGCAGTGCTCGGGAACGACGCCTTCGGCACCGGGCTGCGCCTGATGCCCCTGATGGGCGGGCTGCTGGTGGCCGCGCGGGCGTCGGCGCCGCTGATGAAGCTCGTGGGGCAGCGCGTGGTCGTCGGCGGCGGGATGGCCGTGTTCGCGTTCGCGCTGATCCTCGGCAGCGGTACCCAGGCCGGCGACGGCTACGGAACCACCGCCCTGTGGCTGAGCATCACCGGCTTCGGGCTCGGCTTCGCCATGGTGCCGACCATGGACGCGGCGCTGGGCGCGCTGCCCAAGGACCGCGCCGGCAGCGGCACCGGACTGCTCACCACACTGCGGCAGGTCGGCGGGGCGATCGGGGTGGCGCTGCTGGGCTCCCTGCTGAACAGCGTCTACACCGACCGGCTGGACACCGGCCGGCTGCCCGAGGGCGTCGCCGACGTCGCCCGGGACTCCGTCGTCGCCGCGCACGCGGTCGCCGACCGGCTGGGCAACGCCGCCCTGGCCTCCTCCGCGGACTCCGCGTACGTGCACGGTATGGCGCTCGTCCTGCTGGTGTGCGGGGTCGCCGCCGCCGTCACGGCGCTCGCTGCCGCGAGCGTGCTGCCGGGGGTGGCGGCGGAGGAGGGCGCGGAGGGGACCCGTAAAGCCGAGGACGCCGGCGGGACCCGTAAAGCCGAGGACGCCGGCGACACCCGGCACGCCCGCGGACCCCGGAAGGCCGACGTCGCCCGGCCCGCCGATCATGCCCGAGAATGAGCTCCATGGCAGCTTCCCTCCCCGCCTCCCACGCCCACCTGGGCCTGCGTGAACGCAAGAAGATCCGTACCCGGCAGGCGATCCGGGCCGCCGCGTACCGGCTGATGGGCGAGCAGGGCTACGACGCCACCACCGTCGAGCAGATCGCCGAGGCGGCCGAGGTCTCCCCGTCCACGGTCTTCCGCTACTTCCCGACCAAGGAAGACATCGTCCTGTCCGACGAGTACGACCCGATGCTCGTCGAGGCCATCCGCTCCCGCCCGGCGGACGAGCCGCCGCTCACGGCGCTGCGGCGGGGCGTACTGGAGTCGCTGGGGGCGCTGCGCGAGGAGGTCGACGACGAACTCGCCGCCCGGCTCGGCCTCATCCGCTCCGTCCCCGCCCTGCGCGCCCGGCTCCACGAGAGCATGGGCGAGTCGGCCGTGGTGCTCTGCGGAGCCCTCGGCGAACGTACCGGCCGCCCGGCGGACGACTTCGAACTGCGGGTCGTGGCCGGCGCGGTGCTGGGCGCGCTCACGCAGGCACTGCTCGACTGGATCGAGGATGAGGGCGCGGGCGATCTCGTCGAGACCGTCGACCGGGCGCTGCTGGTGCTGGAGCGCGGCCTGGTGCTCTGATGGGGCGCATGATCCGTACGACACCCGCACAGCGCGCCCCGATGCTCGCCGCCTTCCCCGAACTGCACGCGCACGGCCGCACCGCCGTCCGCCTCCACCCGCGGCCCGGCTCGCCGACCGCACGCGAGAGCTCGGTGGGCGGACCCCTGCTGTGGCCCGCCGGGGAGCCGTGGCCGGTGTGCGAAGAGGCGCATCCGGCGGACGACGGCCACGACCACGACGGGGACTGCGACTGCGGGCAGTACGAGATGATCCGCCAGGCGATCGCCTCGGTCGGCGCGGCGCACACCCTGCGGCCCCGGTACGAACGCCCCGCGCGGCCCGTGCCGATGGTGCCCGTCCTGCAGCTGTTCCGCGCGGACGCGCCCGGCGCGCCCTTCCCGTCGGAGGACGTCGACCTGCTGCAGATCCTCTGGTGCCCCGAGCGGCACGAGGAGCTGAACGAGGGCCCCCGGCCCGTGGTGTTCTGGCGCCGCTCTGCCGACGTGGCGCCCGGGGACGGGCTCCCGGCGGAGCCCGGCAGCGGCCGCCACATACCCGTGCCCTGCGTGCTGCACCCCGAGGAGCTGACCGAGTTCCCCTGGCTGTCGCGCGGTTACGGCAGCGAACTCGGGCCCAGCCCCGTCGCGGCGGCGCTCGAACAGCGCGTGCAGGAGTGGAACGCCGGGCAGCCGCGCGGGTACGACTACCACGCGCTCGCGATATCCCCCGGCTGGAAGGCCGGCGGCTGGGACCTGCTGCACCCCGAGTGCGGCTGCGGGGCCACGATGGTCACCCTCTTCCAGACCTCGCAGTACGAGTACCTCGACGGCTGCTGGACCCCGCACGGCGAGCCGGACCTCCGCTGGGGCGACCCGCAGGACCGCGCCGACCAGCAGCCCACGGGCGTGACCATCGGCGACGAGCTCTGCCTCACCGTGCACATCTGCCCGGCGGACGCCGGCCATCCGGTCCGTACGACGGTGAACTGAGGGCTCACCGCAGCCGTCACGACAGCAGACGGCGCACCGCCCCCGTCACGACAGCTGCTCGGCCAGCACCTTCGGGTCCGACGTCGGCAGGGCGCACACGAAGCCCCGGCACACGTACGCCGCCGGGGCGCCGGCCAGCAGGGGGCGGTCGTCGAGGAGGGGGACCCCCTCGTCGACGTCCGGCGTGCCCAGCGCCACCACCGCGCCCGGTGCCGGCGCCAGCAGCGCCGCCCGGTGCAGGGCCGTCGTCGCCGGGTCGCCGGCCGGGCCCACCACCGCCACCTCGCGCGGGCCGTCCAGGGCCGCCTCCGCCACCGCCAGGCCCCAGCCGGTGAAGCGCGGCGCCCGCGGGCCCAGGGCGCCGACCACGCCGAGCGCCTGCTCCGCCGCCTCGCGGTGGGCGGCGCTGCCCGTGTACGCCGCGTACGACAGCAGCGCGCCCGCCGCCGCCGACCAGCCGGACGGCGTGGCGTTGTCCGTCGGGTCCTGCGGCCGCCGGATGAGCCGCTCCGCGTCGTCGGCCGTGTCGTACAGCGCGCCGTCCGGCGCCCGGAAGTGGTGCAGCACGGTGTCCAGCAGCAGCCCCGCGAACTCCAGCCACACGCCCTCGCCCGTCACCCCGGTCAGGGCGAGGAAGCCCTCCGCCACATCGGCGTAGTCCTCCAGTACGCCGGCGCTGCCGCCCGCCACCCCGTCGCGGGACGTGCGGCACAGCCGGCCGTCCTCCGCGCGCATGTGCACCCGTACCAGCAGGTCCGCCGCGTCGACCGCCGCCGCCACCAGGTCCGGCCGGTCGAAGTACGCGCCGGTCTCCGCGAGGGCGGCGATGGCGAGCCCGTTCCAGGCGGCCACCACCTTGTCGTCCCGGCCCGGCTCCGGGCGCCCGGCCCGCGCCTCGAACAGCCGCTGCCGCACCGAGGCCAGCCGGTCCGCGTCCGCGGGTTCGGTGTCGGGCAGTTGCAGGACGGACGCGCCCTCCTCGAAGGTGCCCTCCACCGTCACGCCGTAGTGCCGCATCGCCAGCTCGGCGTCCTCCAGGCCCAGCACCGTGCGCAGCTCGTCCGGTGTCCAGACGTAGAACGCCCCCTCGGCGTGCGTCCCGTCGACCCGGTCGCTGTCCGCGTCCAGCGCCGACGCGAAGCCGCCCTCGGGCGTGCGCAGCTCCCGCACCAGGAACTCCGCCGTCTCCAGCGCGACGCGACGCGCGAGCTCCGATCCGGTGGCCCGCCACAGATGGGCGTACACCCGGCAGAGCAGGGCGTTGTCGTACAGCATCTTCTCGAAGTGCGGGACCACCCACCCGGCGTCGACCGAGTAGCGGGCGAAGCCGCCGCCGAGCTGGTCGTAGATCCCGCCCCGCGCCATCGCCTCGCACGTCGCCAGCACCATCTGCAGCGCCGCCTGGGAACCCGTGCGCGCGTGATGCCGCAGCAGGAACTCCAGCACCATCGACGGCGGGAACTTCGGCGCCCCGCCGAACCCGCCCCGCACCGCGTCGAACTCCCGCGTCAGCCCCATCAGCGCCGTGTGCAGGTCCGCCTCCCCGGGCGGCGTCCCGGCGGGTGCGCCGAGCGCGCGGGCCGCCAGGTCCCGGGTGATGCGCGCGGCCACCTCGCCGACCTCGTCGCGCCGTCCCGCCCAGGCGTCGCGCACGCCCTGCAGCACCTGCCGGAAGGACGGCATCCCGTGCCGGGGGGCGGGCGGGAAGTAGGTGCCGAAGTAGAACGGCTCCCCGTCCGGCGTCATGAACACCGTCATCGGCCAGCCGCCCTGACCGGTGGCCGCCTGTACGGCCTCCATGTACACGGCGTCGACGTCGGGCCGCTCCTCGCGGTCGACCTTGACGCTGACGAAGCCGGCGTTCATCTCCTCGGCCGTGGCGGCGTCCTCGAAGGACTCGTGCGCCATCACGTGGCACCAGTGGCAGCTCGCATAGCCGACGCTCAGCAGCACCGGCACGTCCCGCCGCCGCGCCTCCTCGAACGCCTCGGCCGTCCAGGGCCACCAGTCGACGGGGTTGCCCGCGTGCTGGAGGAGGTACGGGGACGTCTCATGGGCCAGTCGGTTCGGCATGGGTCCATCCTGCCGCAGGACCCCCTCCGCCGGGCGTCAGGCGTCTACCAGACGGTGATCTCGAGTCTTCCCGTGCCCTGGACCGGCGCGGCGACGACGCGGAGGTAGGCGGTGCGGCCGTCACCGGTCGTCAGGCAGAAGCGGTCGCCCACCTTCACCTCCGACCAGTAGGTGCCGCTGCTGTTCACCGCCTCGGCGCACTCCGCGGCCGTCGGCGCGGCACCGGAGGCGGGCAGCGGAGCCAGGGTGGACGCGGACTCCGGCACGGTCAGGTCCGGGGTACCGGTCGACGCCCCGAAGATGACGTCCGCGCTCTTGATGGGGGAACCCGACACGACGGGTGCGGACCCGTCCAGGTCCAGATACGAGCCGGAGTTGGTCGTGTCGGCCTTCACGACGGCCGGCCCGAACTGCGCCTGAGCCGCCTCGGCGCTCTTCGAGTCGGAGGGGGCCGGCTGCTTCGGGGCGCCCGCACCCGTCGTGGAGGGCTGCACCGACGTGGCGGACGTGTCGTCCTTCCCGTCGTCCCCGGACGAGTCCCCCTGGTTCACGAGGACCGAGACGAGGATGCCCAGCAGAGGGATGGCGATCCCGCCGACCCACCAGGCCCAGCGGGGCTGCTGGGGCCCCTGTGGCGGACCCGGCGGCGGACCCGCCGGTCCGTTGGGCAGCGCGCTCATGTTCTCCCCCACCCTTCCCTCTGTTGTCTGCGGGCACGATAGCAACGGCGGCCGCGCGCCAATCCCCTTCCCCTTCCAGGAGGTTGGCATTCACGCCTCATCCGGCGCAGACCCCCGCGTCGCGCGCCGCGCACGTGCCGAGGGTGCACCAGCGGCGGCGCCCCGCCGCGTTGAGGAACAGCCAGCCGCAGTCGGGGGACGGGCACTCCGTCACCGTGAAGCGCTGCGGATCGGCCAGCAGGTCGGCGGCGCTGCGCGCGACCGCCTGCAGCGGCAGCCGCAGCCCCGCGGAGGCGGGCAGCCGCCAGCGCCCCAGCCCGTCCTCGTCGAGGACGAACTCCGCCGCCCGCGCGGCGGCCCGGGCGGCCTGCGCGACCTGTTTGAAGGCCCGCTGGTCCGCCGGGTCGACGAGGCAGTCGTGGATGGCGGTGCGCAGCTCGCGGGCCTCGGCCAGCGCCTCGGCGGCCGCGCCGGGGTCCTGCTCGGCCAGCTTCAGCAGCCTGGTCACCAGCCAGTCCTCGACCAGGTCCAGCTGTCCGGCCCAGACGGCCAGCGCCCGGTAGTCCCGCAGCCACTCCGCGCCCGTACGCCGTACCCCGTCCCAGCCGGCCCACGTGTTGCAGAACTCCAGCGCCGGGTGCCCGCTGGTGTGCAGCGGCAGCCGTACGTCGCGCACGCGCACCGCGTACGCCGGCAGCGGCGGCTCGTCCAGCGACGGATCGGCGCGCAGCACCCGCTCGTACACGTCGCGCAGCGCCGGGCCGGGCTGCACGCCCAGCTCGGCGTCCAGGGCCAGCCGTGTGCTGCGGTACAGGCCGAGAGCCTCCGCCTGCCGGCCGGAGCGGTACAGCGCCGTCATCCGCGCCGCGACGAGCCGCTCCCGCAGCGGGTACTGCTCGACCAGCGGCCCCAGTTCGGCGGCCAGCGGGGCATCGGCGGAGCGGTCCGCGGGAAAGCCGTCGCGGCCGGTGCGCAGCCGGTCCTCGGCCCGCTGCTCCAGCGCCGCCAGCCGCAGCTCGGCCAGCCCGCCGCCGAGCCGGGCGCGCAGCTCGTCGTCCGCGAGCCCCTCGAGGAGCGGGCCGCGCCACAGGGCCAGCGCCTCCTCCGTACGGCGCAGCCGCTCGGCGGGATCGCGTAGCGCGGCCGCGGCGACGGCCCGCTCGGTGAACTCGGCGGCGTCCGTGCGGTATCCGCCCGGTTCGGCGGCGTACCCGTCGCTGCGGGTGGTGATCCGCACGCCGTACGGCTTGAGCGCCGCCCGCAGCCTGCCGACGTAGGTGTGCAGCGTGCCGCGGCTGCCGGCGCCGTCCCACAGCAGCTCGGCCAGCCACTCCGAGGGCACCGCGCGCCCCGCGTCCAGCAGCAGCACCGCCAGCAGCAGCCGCTCCTGGCGGCGCCGGCTCACCGGGACCTCACGGCCCCCTTGGACGGCCCCGAACGGGCCCAGCAGGCGGAACTCCAGCACCCTTGGCAGCGTACGCCGTGGTGAGCCGGTGGTCAGCGGGGAGGGCGAGGCTCGGGTCAGCAGGCACCACCATGCAAGCCGAAGGAGCCTTTTGACATGCGCCGTTACGCAGCAGCCACAGCCGCAGCGCTCTCCCTCACCGCCGCCCTCGCCGCCCCCGCGGCGGCCGACGGCGAAGGCGACGGGGAGTGGCGCCCCGTGACCTACAGCCCCATCGACTACGCCGCGGGCGTCCGCTGCGACTTCGCCTTCCGTATCGAGCAGCTCGTCGACGAGGTCATGGTCAAGACCGTCGACACCTACCCCGACGGCTCCCCGAAGACGGAGCTGTACAAGGGCACCCTGATCGCCCGCGTCATCAACACCGAGACCGGCGCCTTCTACGACGCCGACGCGAGCGGCCGGTCCGTTGTGGAGTACGCCGAGGACGGCTCGCAGGTCTGGCACGCCACCGGCCCCGTGCTGATCGGCTTCCAGGAGGGACAGGGCAATCTGCCGCGCGGCGAGTACGTCGTCGATGGCGTCTACACCGTCCAGTTCAGCCCCGCGGGCCAGCGCACGGTGACGTGGACGGGCGGGACGGAGAGCCTGATCGACGTGTGCGACCAGATCGACTGACCAGGCCCCGCGGCCCTGGGTCACTGGTACCCGCGGATCTCCTCGAAGGCATCGTCGAGCGGCCCCTTCGTCGCGTCGAAGAGCCGGCCGCCGGTCAGCTCGGCGATGCCCGACAGCTCCCCGCGGTCCGAGTCCCCGAAGAGGATGGGGAACACCGGAGTCGCCCGCTGCTCGCGCGGCAGCGCGGTGTAGTAGCGGCGGAAGTCCGAAGCCGTGTCGCCGGTGGTGTTCTCGCCGTCCGTCATCAGCACGATCGTGGTGAGGTACGGGGTGGCGCCGCCGGCCCGCGCGAGCTGCCCGTACGCGGCGCGCAGGCTGCTGAAGACCGCCGTCCCGCCCCTGGCGCGCAGCGCGTCGACGTCCGCCCGGATCGCGGCGAGCGCCGCGTCCTGCGCCCCGGGGCGCACGGTGTGCGTACGCGTGCTCTTCACCGCCGACCCGAACGGCATCAGCGTCACCTCCTCCCGGTCCCGGAACCTCCGCCCCGCCGGCGCGGACCCCGTGCCGGTCAGCTCCGTCAGCGCCTCCTTCAGATCGCGCAGCCGGGCGCCCGCCATCGACCCCGAGGTGTCCAGGACGTACACCGTGCGGGCGGGGCGGCGCAGCTTGTGCTCGTACGACGCCAGCAGCGCGTCGGAGACCGACAGGCTGCCCGGGTACGGCAGTTCGCGGCGCTTGCCGGGCGGCAGCGCGGCGGCGGGGTCGACGGACGCGGCGACCGGGCGGCGCAGGGTGCGCTCGGTGATCGCGCGCTGGGCGGGCTCGCTCAGCAGATACCGGGTGAGGGCGCGTACCGCGTCGCGCCGCTCGGGCGGGGCGGACGTCAGGGCGGCGAGGGGGTAGTCGGCGGTGACGACGCCGTCGCTCGGGCGGATCACGGTCAGGCCGGTGCCGCGGTCGCGGTTCAGGGACAGCAGCACCGACTCGTAGTTGACCAGCGCGTCGACCGTGCCCCGGTGCTGGTAGGCGTCCGCGAGCCAGCCGGAGGAGCCGGAGGTCAGCGACTGCCCGGCGAAGAACTCCGTCAGCCCGGGCGTCGCCCGCCGCACGTCCGCGTCGGTCAGCGCCGACTGGGCGCGGGAGAGGGCGGAGGCCACGGCGATCAGCGCGGAGTAGCCGGAGTTGGAGCGCAGCGGGTCCGTCATCCCGTACGTCAGCCTTCCCGCGGCGACGGCCTGCTGGATCCGCGCCCAGCTGACCTTCTCCGGGTCCTGCCAGCCGAGCCGCTCCACGGCCCGCGCGCTCACGCCGAACGCGACGGGCGAGACCATCACGGGTGTCTGCGACACCAGCCTGCGCCGGACGTCGGGCCGGAGCCGCAGCTGCCCGGCGGAGGCCAGCCAGACGGCGTCGTACCTGCCGTCGGCGCGGCCGGAGGCGAGGGTCTCCACGGCGTCGAGGGTGCCGCTGTAGGTGGCCTCGACGCGGATGCCGGTCGCGGCGCGGGCCTCGCGCAGGATCGGCTCCATGTCGGCGAGTTCGCTGGAGGCGAGGACGCGGACGGTGCCGCCGGGGGTGGTGCGGTCCTGGTCGCTGTCGCTCCCGTCGCCGCCCGTGCAGGCGGCCGCGGGGAGGAGGACCGCCGCGGCGAGGAGGGCGTGCAGGAGCCGTCGAAGAGTGGCGTTCACCGTGCGTGTCTCCTAGCTGCGGGCCCGGTCGGCCAGCTCGTGCAGCACCTCGGCCGTGGGCACGGGTGCCTGCCGGATGCCGGTCAGGTCCTGGTTGAGGTACCCGGTGTACCGGGCGGTGGCCTCGGTGAACTCCCCCGGGGCGCCCTGCGGGCGGAAGCCGTGCCGTACGGCGAGCGCGCGCAGCTTCGCGTCCGTGCGCAGGGCCTCGCCGAGCCGGCGGCCCGCCTCGGTGACGGGGACGACGGTGTGGTCGGAGGACACGGTGGTGTCCGGGTAGAGGACCGTCAGGTCGCCCGGGTCGTCGCCGGCCAGCAGCAGGGCGGCGACCTGCTGTTCGTACACCATCACCAGCGGATTGCCGACACCGCTCACGAAGTCCCGGAACGGGCCGTCGGAGCTGGGCTGCTGCGCGCCCTGCACCTGGACGAGCTTGCGCAGCAGGCCCTGGGCGCGGTCGACGGCCGGGCCGTCGGCGACCACCTTTCCGCCGTTGGCGACGAAGGAGGCGGCGGCCAGGTAGAGCGCGCCGGAGTTGGAGCTGAGCGGGTCGGTGCTGGTGACGAAGAGCGTGCCGGTCAGCTCCTGGTGGCCCCGGGTGCCCTCGAGCTGCTGCCAGGTGGTGTCCCGCCGCGCGGCGCGCAGGTAGGCCGCCATGTGCAGGGTGCCGGTGGTGTGCTCCGAACCGCTGAGTGTGGCCAGCCCGTTGGCGTCCAGGACCTCGGCCGCGGTCTTGTGGGCGACGACGACCAGCGGCGAGTAGAACGGCCGCACCGGGCCGCCCCGCACCTTCGTCCAGTGGCTCAGCTCCTCGGCGGGGGCCGAACTGGACGGGAAGGCGAAGTCGTAGTCCTTGAGGGGGAGATCCCGCATGCTCCACGAGCCCGCGGTCTCCACCTTCACGGTGAGGCCCCTGTCCGCGAGGGCCTCCACCACTTCCGGATCCTCGAAGAACTCCGCCTTCTCCGATCCGATCACTCCACGCACGGTCGTCGTTGCCGTGCTGCCGCCCTGCGTGCCGCGGCCGGCGACGACGGCCGCGGCAACGCCGCCGATCACCAGTACCGCCAGGACGATGGCCAGTATGCGTCTCACGGGGGGAGCGTGCTCCGCGGAGCCTTCCATTCCCCGGGGCGGCGGTGAACGGCGGGTGGACGGCGGGTCTCAGGTCCGGTGCGGAACCCGGCGCGGGGTGCCCCCTGCTACGCCTGGCTGTAGCCGTCCAGGAAGTGGCCGATGCGGGTGATCGCGTCCGTGAGGTCGTCCTTGTGGGGGAGGGTCACGATGCGGAAGTGGTCGGGGGCCGGCCAGTTGAAGCCCGTGCCGTGGACGATCATGATCTTCTCCTGCTTGAGGAGGTCGAGGACCATCCGGGAGTCGTCCTTGATCTTGTAGACCTTCGGGTCCAGCCGCGGGAACATGTACAGCGCGCCCTTCGGCTTCACCACGCTCACGCCCGGGATCGCCGACAGCGCCTCGTACGCGGCGTCGCGCTGGGCGAGGAGGCGGCCGCCGGGCAGCACCAGGTCCTTGATGGACTGCCGGCCGCCCAGCGCCGTGGCCACGACGTGCTGCGCGGGGACGTTGGCGCACAGCCGCATGTTCGCCAGGATCGTCAGGCCCTCGATGTACGAGCGCGCGTGCTCCTTGGGGCCGCTGAGCGTCATCCAGCCCGCCCGGTAGCCGGCCACCCGGTACGCCTTGGACAGGCCGTTGAACGTGCACACCAGGAGGTCCGGGGCGATCACGGCGGTCGGGGTGTGCGTGGTGCCGTCGTAGAGGATCTTGTCGTAGATCTCGTCCGAGTAGACCAGCAGGTCGTGGCGGCGGGCGATCTCCGTCAGCGCGAGCAGCATCTCGTTGCTGTAGACCGCGCCGGTCGGGTTGTTCGGGTTGATGATCACCATGGCCTTGGTGCGGTCGGTGATCTTCCGCTCGAGGTCCGCCAGGTCCGGCATCCAGTCGGCGCCCTCGTCGCAGCGGTAGTGCACCGCCGTCCCGCCCGCGAGGGAGACGGCCGCGGTCCACAGCGGGTAGTCGGGGGCGGGGACGAGGACCTCGTCGCCGTCGTTGAGCAGCGCCTGCATCGCCATCTGGATGAGCTCGGAGACGCCGTTGCCGAGGTAGATGTCCTCGACGTCCAGGTCGAGGCCGACGGTCTGGTAGTGCTGCATCACCGCGCGGCGGGCCGGGAGGATGCCCTTGGAGTCGCCGTAGCCGTGGGCGTCGCCGGCGGCGCGGACGAAGTCCTCCAGGATCTCCGGGGGGCACTCGAAGCCGAACGGGGCGGGGTTGCCGATGTTCAGCTTCAGAATGCGGTGACCTGCCGCCTCCAGCCGCATCGCCTCCTCGAGAACCGGGCCCCGGATCTCGTAGCAGACGTTCGCGAGCTTTGTGGACTGGATCACCTGTGACATGTCGACACCTTACGGGGAGGTAACGCCCGGCGCCTCCGGATATGCGCGAGTGAGGGACAGCTCACGCTTCGTCGCTCCGCTGGTGCCGCGTTGTCCCCGGGACTCCGGTATGCCCCGGTGGCGCCCCGCCGCGCGGGCCAGGGGCGGCCGAGTGCGCTTCAGGTCCGGCCGCCCACGGCCGTTAGACTCGCCCGCCATGGGTACGAGGGGCCGCAGGGCCAAGGGCAGGGACCGAGGGCGTCCGCTGCCCGGTCGGCAGAACTCCGCCGGTGACGACCCCTATGAGGGGCGGCGGGCGGCCGCCGAGGCCGACCGCTATCCGCTGCGCCGGCCCGCGTCCTCGGGCGGGGCCTCGCAGCCGGGCGGGCGGCAGGTCTTCGTCGACGCCTCCGGGCGGCGCAGGAAGCTCGTGCGGTACGGCATGGCGGCGGCCGGTGTCGCGTTCGCCGGGTTCCTCATGGTGCTGGTGGCCGGTGTCCTCGGCGCCGGGCCCGCGAGCGACGGGCTGCCGTGGGTGCAGTCGAAGCCCGATCCGCTGCCGAGCGGTTCCCCGGGTAAGCAGAAGGACGGGTCCGGCGACGGGTCCGGCTCCGGCTCCGGTGACGCCGAGGCGTCCGCGAAGCCGGCGGCCGACACCTCGGCGCCGTCCCCGTCGCCGTCCGGGGCGACGTCCGCACCCGAGGCGTCCGACTCCCCGGCCCCCACGACGACCAGCCCCAACCCGGGCTCCACCAAGTCCAGTAGCGGCCACGGCCAGGGCACGACGCCGCCCGGCGCCGGCAACGGCGGGGGCGGCCGATGAGGCGCTCCTCGCGCGGTCGCGGCGGCGGCACGCCTCGGCGCGACCCCTCCCGCGAGGGCGGGAGCGGACCGGAGCGGGGAATGCCTCGCCGGTCCGCCGGCGGCGGCCCGGGTGGGCAGTCCCGGTACGACGACCCCGAGATGCCCCGGTACGCCCGGGGCGGCGGCACGCCGCCGCCGTACGCCGACGAGGGGCCGGCCCCCGGTTACCCGGAGGGCCCCGGCGGGCCGTCGCCTTACGGCGATGAGGGGCCGGGCGTCGCGCCCGCTTACCCCGAGGGGCCGGGCGCGCGGGCGCGCGGGCGGGGCCCTGGGGGGCCGTCGCCTTACGGCGATGAAGGGCTGGGCGTCGCGCCCGACTACCCCGAGGGGCCAGGCGTGCGGGCGCGTGGGCGGGGCCCCGGCGGGCCCCCGCCCTACGGCGCTGAGCGTCCGGGCATGGGCGGTCGGGGTCCCGGGCCGGCGTCCCCGTACCCGGGCGGGCACCCGGCGACGGGCGGTCCGGGTCCCGGCCCGGTTACGCCGCATCCGGCTCAGGGCCCGGGTATGCCGCATCCGGCTCAGGGCCCGGGTATGCCGCATCCGGCTCAGGGCCCGGGTATGCCGCATCCCGCTCAGGGCCCGGGTATGCCGCATCCCGCTCAGGGCCCGGGTATGCCGCACCCGCCCCGTGCCGCTGGCACCCCGCCGCACCCGCACGGCCACGGCCCCGCGATGCCTCCGGGCGCCGCGATGCCGCCGCAGACCCCGTACCCCGGCGCCCCGGGCCCCGGCATGCCGCCCCCGCGCGTCCACCAACCGGGCCCCGGCGGGCCGCCCGCGCACACCCAGCCGATACCGCAGTACCCCCAGCCCGTCCCCGGCTACGCCGCCGCGCCCCCGCACGCCGTGCCCGCGGATCCCCTGGGCGTGCACCCCCTGCCCGCCGATCCGCTGGGCGCCCCCGCCGCGCCCCCCTACGTCGCCCGGCCCCGGCGGCACGCCGACGAGCCCCCGCGCTACGAGGCCGCGCCCTCCGGCGCCGGGCCTGCGGAGCCCGCCGGGGGCTTTCATCCCGAGCGGCCGCGGCCCGTCGCCGATCCGCGGCGCCACGCCCGCCCCCGGCGTACCGACCCCAAGGCCCACTGGATCCTGCTGGCCCTGACCCTGATCGCCGCCGTGGCCGCCCTCCTCTTCGAGGGCTACACCCACCACGAGGTCGCCGCCTCCGCCCCGCCCCCCGCGGGCGCCTGCGCGGCGCCCGCGCCGAAGGGGATCCGGTCCAGCGCCCCCGTCCTGCGCGTCGGGCCCGGCGGCAAGGTGGAGTCGGCCGCCCCGGCCAAGGGCACCGCCGCGCTGACCTTCGACGGCGGGCCCGATCCGGTGATGACACCGAAGCTCCTGGACCTCCTCCGTAAGAACAAGGCGCACGCCACCTTCTTCGTCACCGGCGCCCAGGCCGCCCGGCACCCCGAACTGGTGCGGCGGATCAAGGCGGAGGGCCACGAACTCGGCTCGTACACCTACACCGCCGCCGACCTCGGCAGCGCCTCCGCGGTACGCACCCGGCTGGAGCTGTCCCTCACCCGCAACGTCCTGGCCGGCGCCGCCGACGTCAGCCCGCACCTGCTGCGGCTGCCGTACACCACGACCCCCGCGCGGCTGTGCGAGGCGCAGTGGGAGGCGGCCGAGCGCGCCGCCGGCGACGGCTATCTCATCGTGGCCTCGGGCCGCGGTGTGCAGCAGTACGCGCAGACCCCCGCGACGTACACCCGGCTGGCCAAGAGCCTGGCCGCGCCCGGGGACAAGACCCGTTACACCACGGTCTCCACCGCCCTCGGCCTGCCGGACGCGAACCCGCCGGCCGGCACGATGGCGGCGTGGCAGGGCAAGGGCCTGCTCGGGGCGCAGAGCGCGGCGCACGTCTTCGCCGTCGGCATGACCTGGTTCCTGGGGCTGGCCGGTGTGCTCACCGTGGGCCGGCTGGCCCTGCTGATGGTCTTCGCGCGCACCCACGTCAGGCGCGTACGGCGGGCCCGCCGCCCCCACGCGGAGATCAACGCCCCCGTGACGGTCATCGTCCCGGCGTACAACGAAGAGGCCGGGATCGAGCAGACGCTGCGCTCCCTGCTCGCGAGCACGCACACCTACCTGCAGATCATCGTCGTCGACGACGGCTCGACCGACCGGACGTACCAGATCGCCTCCTCCTGCCCCGATCCGCGGGTGATGGTGGTCCGCCAGCCCAACGCGGGCAAGGCCGCCGCCCTCAACACCGGGCTGGCGTGGGCGCACTTCGACCTCGTCGTGATGATCGACGGCGACACCGTCTTCGAGCCGGACGCCATCGGCAACCTGATCCAGCCCTTCGCCGACCCGGCCGTCGGCGCGGTCAGCGGCAACACCAAGGTCGGCAACCGCGGCGGGCTGCTGGGCAGGTGGCAGCACCTCGAGTACGTCATCGGCTTCAACCTCGACCGGCGGATGTTCGACGTGCTGGAGTGCATGCCGACCGTGCCGGGCGCGATCGGCGGGTTCCGCCGCGACGCGCTGCTCGGCGTCGGCGGCGTCAGCGAGGACACCCTCGCCGAGGACACCGACCTCACCATGGCGCTGTGCCGGGCCGGCTGGCGCGTGGTGTACGAGGAGACGGCGATCGCCTGGACCGAGGCGCCGGCGTCCCTGCGCCAGTTGTGGCGCCAGCGCTACCGCTGGTGCTACGGCACCCTGCAGGCGATGTGGAAGCACCGCGGCGCGCTGCGCGAGAAGGGCGCCGCGGGCCGCTTCGGCCGCCGCGGTCTGACGTACCTCGGTGTCTTCCAGACGCTGCTGCCGCTGCTGGCGCCCATCGTCGACGTGTACGCGCTGTACGGCGTGCTCTTCCAGGACCCCGCCACGTCCCTGCAGATCTGGCTCGGCTTCCTCGCCGTGCAGCTGGTCGGCGCGGTGTACGCGCTGCGCCTGGACGGGGAGCGGCTGGGTCCGCTGTGGACGATGCCGCTGCAGCTGTTCGTGTACCGGCAGCTGATGTACCTGGTGGTGGTCCAGTCGGTGTTCACGGCCCTGCTCGGCAGCCGGCTGGGCTGGCACCGGATGCAGCGCACCGGCACGGCGACGGAGACCCTGCGCCAGGCGGTGTGAGGCTCTCCGTTCCGGACGGCCGTCGGGAAACGGCATCGTTCGGCCCTCTCGGCACCGGGCCGATCAAGCGGTACCGTTCCGGGGCCCCCACACGTATGAACCCGGACCGCGGCGCGGTCCGGGCGCGCCAGGTCCTGGGAGCTTCGCCCCCGGACCCCGTGGGGGACGGGGCCGGGGGCGGGGGACCGGTCAGCCCCGGCGCCGTACCGCCCGTCCCGGAAGGGCCGTCGTCCGCCGCCCGTCCCGGATGACGAACTCCCCGTTCACCAGCACGTGCGGGATCCCCGTGGGCGTCCGGCGGGGGTCGTCGTACGTCGCGCCCGCCCCGACCGTCGCCGCATCGAAGAGGACCAGGTCGGCGCGGTGGCCCTCGCGGACGGTGCCGCGGTCGGGCAGCCGGAGCCGGGCCGCCGGTCGGGCGGTGAGGTGGTGGACGCAGTCCTCCAGGGTGAGGACGCCCAGCTCGCGGACGTAGTGGCCGAGGTAGTGCGGGAACGTGCCGTACGCCCGCGGATGGGGCTTCGCACCGTGCAGGATGCCGTCGCTGCCGCCGGTGTGGGTGCGGTGGCCCATGATCGTACGGACGTTGGACTCGTGGCCGACGTGCTGCAGGATCGCGGTGGACAGGCCGTCGGTCAGCAGGAGTTCGCGGGCCGCAGCGAAGTTGGGGATGCGGCGGCCGATCCAGCCCTTGAGGCCGTCCTGGGAGACGCCCGAGACCTCGATCGTCGACCAGTCCATCGGGACGCCGTGCGAGCCGTCCGAGCCCTCGGCCTCCAGCACGTGCCGGATCCGCTCGCAGACCGCCGCGTCGCGCAGCCGCGCCAGCGTCGCCTCGGGGCCGCCCTCGGTCGCCCAGCCGGGCAGCAGGGCGGCCAGGGTCGTGCTGCCGGCGAGGTAGGGGTAGGTGTCGATGGTGACGTCGACGCCCATGGCGAGCGCCTCGTCGAGGAGGGTGAGCAGTTCGGGCGCGCGGCCCTCGTTGACGCCGAAGTTCATCGTCGCGTGGGCCAGGTGCAGGGCGCAGCCCGAGGTCCGGGCCAGGCCGATCATCTCGGCGTACGCCTGCAGCGCCCCGGCCCCGTACGAGCGGTGGTGCGGGCAGTAGTAGCCGTCGTACGACGCCACCACCCGGCACAGCTCGGCGAGTTCGGCGGTCGGGGCGTACATGCCGGGGGTGTAGGTGAGGCCGGAGGACATGCCGGCCGCGCCCTGTGCCAGGCCCTCGGCGACCAGTTGCTTCATCCGGGAGAGCTCCGCGTCCGTCGCCGGGCGGTCCTCCCAGCCGACCGCGAGCGCGCGGACCGTGCCCTGCGGGACGAGGTACGCGGCGTTGACCGCGATGCCCTGGCGGTCCAGGCGGTCGAGGTAGCCGCCGACGGTGCGCCAGTCGAAGTCGATGTCCGACCCGTCGCCGTTCCAGCCGGCGATCTGCCGCCGCACCTCGCCCAGCGTGCGGTCGTCCACCGGCGCGTACGACAGGCCGTCCTGGCCGAGGACTTCGAGGGTGACGCCCTGCGCGGTCTTCGCGAGATGCTCCGGGTCGCGCAGCAGGGCGAGGTCGCTGTGCGCGTGCATGTCGATGAAGCCGGGGGCCAGGACCAGTCCCGCCGCGTCCAGTTCGCGCGCACCGGTGAGGCGGTCGGCGATCTCGGCGACACGGCCGTCCGCGACGCGCACGTCGGCCCGGCGGCCGGGCGCGCCCGTGCCGTCGACGACGAGCGCGCCGCGGATGACGAGTGACATCAGAAGTAGGTCCGGACGAAGTCCGACACCGTGCCGTCGGCCTCGACGACGGGGATCAGCTGCCACTTGTCGAAGATCGTGCAGGGGTGGGACATGCCGAGGGCGACCCACTCGCCGACCCGGATCCCCGCGCCGTCCGCCACGTCGAGCCACGCGTGCTGGTCGGACAGCCTGCGCACGGTCAGCCCTCGCGCCGGGCGCACCGTGCCGTCCAGCCCGCGCACCGACAGGGGCACCGGCAGGTCCAGGTCGTACGCCAGGTCCCGCTTGCCCGCGTTGACGAACGCCTGGCCCGGCTCGGGGAGCGAGACGACCTGCGTCCAGATCCGGAACGCCGGTGCCAGGCTGCCTTCCTCGGGCAGCCGGTTGAACGGCGTGATCCGGGCGTAGTGCACGTCGTCGTGGCTGACGTACGCCCCCGAGCGCAGCAGCTTCAGCACCGGCCGCGACAGCTCGGGCAGCGCGGCGAAGGAGTCCGCCACCGCGTCGAACCACTCGCTGCCCCCGGCGCTGACCACGATCTCGTCCAGCCCCTCGAAGCGGTCGGCCTTGTCGAACTCGACGGCCAGCGCGGTCAGCCGGCGCAGCCACTCCCGGACGCCCGCCTCGCCCTTGGGCGTCGCCTCCGCCTCGTATCCCGCGACGCCGGCCAGGCGCAGCGCCGGCGACGCGGCGACGGCGTCCGCCACCTCGCGGCAGGTCTCCTCCGTCCGTGCGCCGGTCCGTGCGTCGGGACCGCCGCCCAGCTCCACGACCACGTCCACCGGCCGGCCGCCGCGGCCGCGCAGCGCCTCGTCCATCAGGCGCACGCCGGCCACGGAGTCGACGTAGCACACGAAGCGCAGCTCCGGGTCGTCGTCCAGGCGGGCGCCGACCCACCGGAGCGCGGCCGGGTCCACCAGCTCGTTCGCCAGGAAGATCCGCTTGACGCCGTGCGCGTACGCCACCCGCACCTGGTGCGGGACGGCCAGGGTGATGCCCCAGGCGCCGTGCTCCAGCTGGCGGTGGAAGAGCTGCGGGGCCATGGACGTCTTGCCGTGCGGGGCGAACGCCAGGCCGTGGGCGGTGCAGTAGGCGGCGAGCGCGGCGAGGTTGTGCTCCAGGGCGGCCGCGTCCAGCGTCAGCAGGGGCGTGGTGAAACCGCCGCCGAACAGCGGGCGGCGCTCGGCGGCCAGATCCGTCAGCAGCATGCCGTCGGCGTCCGGCGGCAGGCCCTTGAAGCGGTAGTCGGCGCGCTCGGCTGCTGCCTCCGGCATGGGGTCCCTCCCGGCTCCGGCGTTGCGTCCTGTGCAACGCGCATTGCGTATATCGCGAATGGCTGTCTAACATCCCGGCGGACGGCAGGTCAATGCGGCTCCTCCCGGTTCGGGGGATCCCGGACGGTGTGAGGAGGGCGCTGATGTACGACGTGGTGTGCCTCGGCGAGACGATGGTCGCCTTCGCCCCCTCGGCGCCCGGCCCGCTGGCCGCGGTGCCGTCGTTCGAGCCCGGGATCGGCGGCGCCGAGTCGAACGTCGCGTGCGCGCTGGCGGCGGCCGGGCACGCGGTGGCCTGGGTGAGCCGACTGGGGGCCGACGGTTTCGGCGATCTGGTCCTGCGGTCCGTCGCCTCGTACGGCGTGGACGTCTCCGCTGTCGAACGGGACGCCACACGGCCGACCGGCGTCTACTTCCGCACCGCCGCCGAGCGCTCCACCACTGCCCGGGACCCCGAGGTCGCCTACTACCGGGCGGGATCGGCGGCGTCCGCCCTGGCGCCCGGGACGGCGGTGCCGGACACGCGGATCCTCCACCTCACCGGGATCACGCCCGCCCTCTCGCCCGGCTGCGGCGACCTGGTGCGCGGGCTCACCGCGCGGCGCCCCGGCAGGCCCCGGGTGTCCTTCGACGTGAACTACCGCCCCGGTCTGTGGCGCGGCGCCGCCGACGCGGGCCTGATCTTCGCGGATCTGGCGCGCGGCGCGGACGTGGTGTTCGTCGGCGCCGACGAGGCCGAGGCGCTGTGGGGCGCGGCGGACCCGCAGGCGGTCCGCGCGCTGCTCCCCGAGCCCGCCGTGCTGGTCGTGAAGCAGGGCGCCGCCGGGGCGACCGCGCTGACGGGTGCGGGCACGGTGCACGTCCCCGCCCGCCGGGTCGAGGTCGTCGCGGCCGTCGGGGCGGGGGACGCGTTCGCGGCGGGGTTCCTCTCGGCGACACTGGCGGACCTGCCGGTACGGGACGCCCTGGGGCGCGGTCACGATTTCGCGGCGCGCGCCCTCTCCTCCCACGGGGACCTGGCGGCGCCCGCGCAGGCGGCGCGGCGATGAGCCAGTCCGTGGGCCGCGCGCTGGCCATCCTGCCGCTCCTCGCCGAGGGGCCCGCCGGTCTGGAGCAGGTCGCCCGCGAGCTCGGCGTCCACAAGTCGACGGCCCTGCGGCTGCTGCGCACCCTGCACGAGCACGGGCTGGTCTACCGCCAGCAGGACCAGCGCTACCGGCTCGGCGCCCGGCTGTTCACGCTCGCCGCGCAGGCCGCCGAGGGTCTCGACGTACGGGAGATCGCCCACCCGCATCTGGTGCGCCTGAACGAGGAGTGCGGACACACCGTGCACCTCGCGGTGCGCGAGGACGACGCGGTGCTCTACATCGACAAGGTCGAGAGCCGCTATCCGGTCAGGATGTACAGCCGGATCGGCAAGCCCGTGCCGATCACCGTCGCCGCGGTGGCGAAGCTGCTGCTCGCGGACCTCCCGGAGCCCGAGCGCAGGGCGTTCGCCGAACACCTCGACTATCCGGCGTACACCCCGCGTTCGGTGCTCACCCCCAAGGAGCTGCTGGCCGAGCTGGCGGCGGTCCGCGAGCAGGGGTGGGCGACGGACTTCGGGGGGCACGAGGAGTCCATCAACTGCATCGCCGCCCCCATCCGCGGCGCGGACGGCCGTACCGTCGCGGCCTGCTCCCTCTCCGCCCCGTCCGTCGTGATCGGCGCCGATGGGCTGAAGGAGCTGCTGCCGCTGCTGCGGCGCACGGCGGAAGCCATCAGCAACGACTATTCAGGAAGAATCCCCGCATGACCGAGAAGATCGCGATCACCCCGCCCACCCACACCACCCCGCCCGCGAAGTTCTCCCACGGCGTGCGCAAGGGCGGCATCCTGCAGGTCGCCGGCCAGGTCGGCTTCCTCCCCGCCGAGGACGGCAAGCCGCCCACGCCGGCCGGTCCGGGCCTGCGCGAGCAGACCCTGCAGACCCTGACCAACGTGAAGTCGGTACTGGAGCAGGGCGGCGGCTCCTGGGAGGACGCGGTGATGATCCGCGTGTATCTGACGGACACCGGCCACTTCGCCGAGTTCAACGAGATCTACAACGAGTACTTCGCGGACCTGAAGGCCGTCCCGGCGGCGCGCACCACGGTGTACGTCGGCCTCCCGGCGGGCCTGCTGGTGGAGATCGACGCGCTGGCCGTCCTGGGCTGACCCGCCCGGTCCACGGGGCCGCCCCGCCCCGTCGCGGCCTGGGCCCGGCTCAGGCCGCGACCCCGCGGAAGGTCCTGCGGTACGCCTGCGGGGTCGTGCCCACCCGTCGTACGAACTGCTGGCGCAGGGCCGCCGCGTTCCCGAACCCCGTGCGCGACGCGATCGCGTCGACCGTCAGGTCCGACTCCTCCAGCAGCTGCTGCGCCAGCAGCACCCGCTGGCCGAGCAGCCACTGGTACGGCGTCGTCCCCGTCTCCTGCTGGAAGCGCCGGGCGAAGGTGCGCGGCGCGAGATGGGTGCGGGCCGCCAGCTGTTCGACACTCGCCTCCTCGGCGATGTGCTCCTGCATCCAGCGCAGCGCCTCCCCGATCGCATCGTCCCGCCCGGCCGGCGCCACGGGCGCGCGGACGAACTGGGCCTGCCCGCCCTCCCGGTGAGGGGGTACGACCATCCGGCGGGCGATCTCGTTCGCCACCCCGGCCCCCTGCTCCTTGCGGACGATGGCGAGGCAGGCGTCGATCCCGGCCGCCGTGCCGGCCGACGTGATCAGCGGGCCGTCCTCGACGTACAGCACGTCCGGCTCGATGAGCGCTCCCGGCACCACGGCCGCCAGCTCGTCGGTGTACCGCCAGTGCGTCGTACACCGGCGCCCCTCCAGCAGCCCGGCGCGGGCCAGCAGGAACGCGCCGGAGCAGATGCTGAGCACCCGCGCCCCGCGGTCCACCGCGTCGCGCAGCGCGCGCAGCAGCTCCGGCGCGAAGTCCCGGGTGAGGAAGCCGGATCCGGCGGGCACGGCGATCAGGTCCGCCTGCGCGAGGCGCTCCATGCCGTACGGCGTGTCCACCGTCATGTGCGGGTTCACCAGCAGCGGCGCGGGCTCGGCGGCCACGACCGCGAAGTCGTAGACGGGCAGCCCGGCGTCCGAGCGGTCGAGGCCGAACACCTCGCAGACGACGCCGAGTTCGAAGGCGTTGACCCCGTTGACCAGCACGCACGCGACGTTCTCCAGCATGTCCCGCCCCTCTCCCGCCGGTTGCCGTTCCCCGCCTCCCCAGTATGGCAGTAATTCGATGCCCTACGGCAGTCCTGCCACTCGTTGTTTCTGCAAGGAACGGCGATGATTGAGGCATGAATTCGATGGAGAACGCACTCAGCGCCCTGTTCGTCCTGGTTCTCGCCCTGCTGATCGCCGCCCCCGCCGTGGCCGGCGCGGTGCGCGAGCGCCGCATCGACCGCCAGATCGCGTCCGCGGCCCGCTCCCACGAGGAGCGCACCGACCGCCACGCCCTGGCGGCGTAGCCGGAAGGCGCCCGCCTGCGGGCCGCCGCACTTGTCCGCCTCGCTCGTTGAACAAGCGTCGAAGGGGACGAGTACGAAAGGCGGGCGCGTATGTCCGACACATCCGGGTCGACCTCCGAGCGGGCCTCGGAACCGACCTCCGGAGCAGCCTGCGTACGCACCGCGAGCTGGCGCCACATCGGCCCCGGCGTCGTCGTCGCCGCGACGGGGGTGGGAGCCGGCGATCTGGTCGCCACGCTGATCGCCGGCAGCGAGTTCGGCTACACACTGCTCTGGGCCGCGGTCGTCGGCTGTCTGGTGAAGATCTCCCTCGCCGAGGCCGTGGGCCGGTGGCATCTGGCCACCGGCCGCACCCTGTTCGAGGGCTGGCGCACCCTGGGCGGCTGGACCACCTGGTACTTCTCCGGGTACGTCGTGGTCTGGGGCTTCGTCTACGGCGCCACCGCCATGTCCGCCTCCGCGCTGCCGCTCGTGGCGCTCTTCCCGGACCTGTGGGGCCTGAAGACCTGGGCGGTCCTGTGCGGACTGACCGGTCTGGTCTTCGTCTGGTACAACCGCTACGCCGTCTTCGAGAAGGTCATGACGGTGCTGGTCGGCGTGATGTTCGTGACCACGGTCTACCTCGCGGCCCGGGTCTCGCCCAACCTCGGTGACGCACTCGCCGGCCTCGTCCCGGTCCTCCCGGACGGCTCCCTGATCTACACCCTCGGCCTGATCGGCGGCGTCGGCGGCACGGTCACCATGGCCGCCTACGGCTACTGGATCAACGCCAAGGGCTGGACGGACACCGGCTGGCTGCGGGTGATGCGGCTGGACAACCGGGTCGCGTACCTCACCACCGGCGTCTTCGTGATCGCGATGCTGTTCGTCGGCGCGGAGCTGCTGCACTCCACCGGTATCGCGCTGTCCACGGGCAGTACGGGCCTGGTCGACCTCGGCGACGTCCTCGCGGACCGCTACGGCGACGCCACCGCCAGGCTCTTCCTGATCGGCTTCCTCGCCACCTCCTTCACCTCCCTCATCGGCGTCTGGCACGGCGTGAGCCTGCTCTTCGCGGACTTCGTGGAGAACGTCCGGGCGGGGACGGCGGGGGACCGTGGCGCCGGGGTGAGCGAGTCCGTCGCCGAGGTCGCCGACGGGCGCGCCGAGCGGTCGCCGGCCTTCCGGGCGTACCTGCTCTGGCTGACCTTCCCGCCGATGTGCCTGCTCTGGCTGGACCAGCCCTTCGCCCTGGTGATCGGCTACGGCGTGCTCGGCGCGTTCTTCCTGCCGTTCCTGGCGCTGACGCTGCTGTGGCTGCTCAACTCCGGCCGCACACCGCGGGCATGGCGCAACGGGGCGCTGAGCAACGTGATGCTCTTCGCGGCCGGCGTGCTGTTCCTTGTGCTCTGCGTGCAGGAAATCAGCGATCTGGACTGGTAGGCAGACGGGGCAAGGGGTTTCCCGCTAGGGTCTGCCCGCCGGATGCCACTGGGGAGGGGCGCGGATGCAGGCAGGCGATGTTCTGGACGGCCGGTACGAGCTGGTGCGGCGGCTCGACGCGGGCGGGATGGGCGAGGTCTGGGAGGGGGTCGACCGGCGCATCCGGCGGCCCGTGGCCGTCAAGGTGCTCCGGGAGGAGGCCCATCCGGACACGGTCGAGGAGCTGGTGGACCGGCTGGGCCGCGAGGCCACCGCGGCCGGCCGGCTGGCCCATCCGCACATCGTCTCCGTCTACGACTACAACCACGTCGGCCGGGCGGACGGCCCGCTGGTGTACATCGTGATGGAGATGGTCCGCGGCCGCTCCCTGGCGATGGAGATCAGCAGCGGGCTGCCCGGTGTGGAGCAGGCCCTGGAGTGGTCCACGCAGATCGCGCTGGCCCTGGAGGCCGCCCACGCCCCCGAGGTGGGCGTGGTGCACCGCGACCTCAAGCCCGGCAACGTGATGATCACGCCCGGCCGTCTGGTGAAGCTGCTGGACTTCGGCATCGCCCGGTTCATGGAGGAGTCCGAGACCCAGAACGCCCGGCTGACCGGCGCCCGGATGGTGGGCACGCCCGCGTACATGGCGCCCGAGCAGTGCCTGGGCACCACCGTGGACGGCCGCACCGACCTGTACGCGCTGGGCTGCCTGCTCTTCGCGATGCTCACCGGCCGGCCGCCGTTCCCGCAGGACCGCGGCATCCTGCAGGTGATGTACAAGCAGGTCAACGACGCCCCGCAGCGGCCGAGCGCGCTGCGCCCCGAGGTGCCGCCGGAGGTCGACCGGCTGGTGCTGCACCTGCTGGAGAAGGACCCCGCCGACCGCCCCGCGGACGCCGCCGAGGTGGTGGACCTGCTGCGCACCGTCGCCCTGGGCGGCCCGGCCGCCGCGACCGCGTCCGGGGCGGAGCCGGTCGACCCCGACGAGGTGGTCGTCCTGGAGGAGTGGGTCGACGAGGACGACGTACAACCGGACTGGGACCCCGACCCGGACGACTTCTTCGAGGCCACCCGCGAGGAGCTGCGCCTGCGCCGCGACGCGGCCCTGGCGGCCAGCGCCGCCTGGGACACCGTGCTGCAGCTGGAGGCGCTGAGCCGGGACGCCGCCGAACTGCTCGGCCCCGACGATCCGATGCTCACCGACATCCGCTTCGAGCTGGCCTGCGCACTGGCCCGCGACGGCCGCTCGCAGCACGCGGCCGCGATGCTGGGCGAGGTGCTGCCGGGGATCATCGCCCTGCACGGTCCGTACGACCGCCGCACCCTGTACGCCCGCAGCCTGTACCCGTGGTACCTGGCCCAGTCCGGGCAGGCGCTGGAGGCCAGCCGGCTGTTCGGCGAGCTGGCGCCCATCCTGCGGGCCGTCATGGGCGACACGCATCCGGTGACGCTGGGCGTGCGCTTCCAGGAGGCCACGCAACTGCGCGCGGCCGGGGAGCACGACCGGGCGCTGCGCGCCTGGCAGCACCTCATCCCGCTGCTCAGCGACGAGACCATACGCCGTGAACTCCCCGCCGGGATGCCCCAGGAGGCCCGCCGCCAGCTGGCCGCCGGCGTGCTGGAGGCGTCCACCCGGGACGCGGTCAGCCCCAAGCGGATCCGGGAGGCGGTGCCCCGGCTCATCGGCCTGCTCGACAACGAGAGCGAGGCGGGACTCGCCGCCCGCTCCGTGCTGGTCCGTTGGATCTCCGACGCCGGCAACCCGCAGGAGGCCCGCCCCGCCTGGCGCGTCCTGGTCGCCGACACCACCCGGGCCCTGGGCGACGACCATGTGCTGGCGCTGCGCGCCCGCTTCGGGCTGGCGGAGAACGCCGAGGAGACCGGCGCCGCCGACGACGCCCTCGCGGTCTACCGCGAGCTGCTGCCCGACCTGCTGCGCGTCCTGCCCCAGCACGACGAGCTGGTGCTGCGCACCCGCTACGCGATCCTCCAGCTCCAGGACCAGCTCGACCTGGTGACGAACGCCGCCCTGACGCTGCCCGACTGGGACGCGCTGACCATGGACCTGACGCGCTATCTGGGTCCCGACAACGAGCTCACCATCGACGCCTGCTTCCAGCTCGCCCTGCAGACCGCGGCCACCGCCCGCCGCCCGGCGGAGGCGCTGTCCCTGCTGGAGGGCGTGCTGGACCGGCGTATCGCGCTCAAGGGCCACCACGACGAGCTCAACCTCCAGGGCCGCTTCACCCTGGCCCGGGTGCTCTCCGCGCTCGGCCGCCACGCCGAGGCGGAGCGGCTGTGGGGGGCGCTGCTGCCGGACGTCTCACACGTGCTCGGCATGCACCACGCGCTGACGCGGGCGACGATGGCGCATCTGGACCGGTCGAGGGTGAGCAGATAGCGCGACGCCGCCGCCCCGGGGAAGTCGGGACGGCGGCGCCGGGCGGGTGTGTCACGGCAGCCCGTGGACCTTCGGTCCGACGGAGTTCGACCAGGCGTTGCCGGCCGCGGCGTCCCAGTTGGTCGACCAGGTCATCGCGCCGCGCAGGCCGGGGTAGGTCCGGGGCGGGTGGAACGAACCGCAGTTGGTGCCGCGGGCCAGGCAGTCCAGGGCGTTGTTGACGATCGTCGGCGAGACGTAGCCGCTGCCCGCCCCGCTCGGCGAGGCCGGCAGGCCCAGGCCCACCTGGGACGGCGACAGCCCGCCCTCCAGCTGGATGCAGGCCAGGGCGGTCAGGAAGTTCACCGAGCCCTGCGAGTAGACCTGGCCGTCGCAGCCCAGCATCGAACCGCTGTTGTAGTACTGCATGTTGACGACGGTGAGGATGTCCTTGATGTTCAGCGCCGTCTGGAAGTAGCCGTTGGACGTCGACTGCATGTCGATGGTCTGCGGCGCCATGGTGATGACCAGCGAGGAGCCGGCCTTCGAGGACAGCGAGCGCAGCGCCTGCGTCATGTACGTCGCGTTGAGGCCGTTCTCCAGGTCGATGTCGACGCCCTGGAAGCCGTACTCCTGCATGAGGGCGTAGACGGAGTTGGCGAAGTTGTTCGCCGAGGTGGAGTCGTTGATGGAGACCGTGCCGTTCTGGCCGCCGACGGAGATGATCACCGTCTTGCCGGCGGCCTTCTTCGCCGCGATGTCCGCCTTGAACTGCGCGACGGTGTAGCCGCCCAGCCCGGCGGAGTCCAGGTTGAACGTCACCTGGCCGGGCGTGCCCGTCGCGTCCGCGAAGGCCACCGCGATGATGTCGTACTGGCTCTGCACCTGGGCGATGGTCTGCACGGTGGCGCCGTTGTTGAAGTTCTGCCAGTACCCGGTCACCGCGTGCTTGGGTACGGGGCCGCCGCCTCCGCTGTCGGACGGGGAGGTGGTCGCGGTGACGGCGGCCGACTTGGGGGACTCACCGGCGGAGTTGGTGGCGCTCACGGTGTAGCTGTACGCGGTGGAGGGGCTCAGCCCCGAGTCCGTGGCCGACGTGCCGCCCACGCTCTGCACGAGCGCGCCGTTGCGGTAGAGCTTGTAGCCGGTCGCCCCGGTGGACGCGTTCCAGGCGAGGCTCGCGGTGGTGGAGGTGACGCCGCTGACGCGCAGGCCGCCCGGCGTGGCGGGGATGGCCGGCGGTGTCCCGCCGGGCCCGGTCAGGCTCACGTCGTCGGCGAAGTAGGCGGGCTGCCCGTACCACCCGTGGAGGTACACGGTCACGGACGTCGTGCTCGCACCGGTGGTGAAGTTGACCTTCAGCTGGCTGTACGACGAGGCCGCGGGCGTCCACGTCGACACGTCCGTCGTCCCCGTGCCGCTGGCGCCGAGGTACACGTACGACCCCTGCACGTAGGCGCTCAGCTCATACGCCGAGTTGGGCTGCACGCTCACGGTCTGCGAACACTTGGCGTTGTCGAGCCCGGCGGGCGTCGCCTTGAGCGCACCACTCCCGCCGTGCACGGGACTGCTCACGGCAACCCCGCTCCCGGCACTGCAACTCCACCCGCCGATCCCGCCCTCGAACCCGGGATTCTGCACGAGGTTGTCGGCGGCCTGAGCGGTATGCGGAAGAACGGCGAGCCCGACAAGGGCAAGCAGCGCGCCGAGCCCGGTGGCAAGGGCGCGCCTGAGGGGTCTGCGGTTTCCGTGGTCGGGGGTACGGGGGTGCACGACTGCCTCCGGAGTGTGGGGTGGGGCGGAGCAGCTTGCTTGGTCCGGACCAATGTGGTCCAGACCACTGGGCGTGTCAAGGCCTCGGACGGGACGGGGTGTTGGCACCTCAAGCCCGGCCGGCGTTTGAGGCCGAGGCGCGAAGCGCCGACTGTGCGGTCAGGGGCGTGGGGGGGAGGCCCCACCCCCAGCCCGTCCGGCGTTTGAGGCCGAGGCGCGAAGCGCCGACCGGGGGTCCGGGGGCGGAGCCCCCGGCAGCGGAACGGGACCACACCGAGCCCGTCCGGCGTTTGAGGACGAGCGCCGCAGGCGCGATGCGGGCGCAGCCCGCGAAGGGGGCCCGGGGGCGAAGCCCCCGCAGCGCGACCGCAGGTCACAGGACACCCGGACCTCGGCGAAGATTCGCGCGAACCACACCCCGAACCCCGAAACCGCCGTTAGGCTGCTGCACTAGCAGTGCGCAACACCTGACGATCCGTGACCACCGCGACCGGACGGGAGCCACACGTGCCCCTAGCCATCGCCGTGACAAGCCCCGACCAGGTCCTCCCCGACACGGGGAGGCCCCGCGTGCTGGTCCTCAAGTCCCCCGCCGAGCAGTCCCTGGAGGACGCCCTCGCGGAGACGTCCGCGACCCTCGAACACCACGGCTTCCTGCTCGTCCTCTACCCCGAGGCGGCCCAGGCCCCCCTGGTCCGCCGCCTGTACACGGTCCGCGCCGTACTGGAGAGCGACCGGATCGCCCTCATCCCGCTGCCCCTGCCGCCGCTCGCCGTCGCCGTACTCGCCCACCAGCTCGCCCAGCTCACCGACCCCGCGCACGGCCCGCAGCCGGGCCCGGGCATCGCCGCCTCCGCGGCCCGCCTGCTCACGCACTACGTGCACAGCGGAGCCCTGCTGGGCAGCCTGTCGAAGCTGGACCGCGTCCCCGTGGGCGTCGGATCGCACCTGAAGTCCTGGCTCCCCGGCACGCACTACGCCGTACTGGCGACCCCCCGGCCCCAGGTGGCCAAGGCCGACCGGCCGCCCCCGGGCCCGGACTTCGCGACGACGCTCGTCGTCGCCCGCGGCCAGCTGGCTGCCGACTGGCCGGAGCGCACCCTCGCCCCCGCCTGGCGGGCGCAGGGCGT
This sequence comes from Streptomyces sp. NPDC051940, assembly GCF_040680895.1. Classification (NCBI taxonomy): domain Bacteria; kingdom Bacillati; phylum Actinomycetota; class Actinomycetes; order Kitasatosporales; family Streptomycetaceae; genus Streptomyces; species Streptomyces sp. NPDC051940. Next base: position 40,359 of record NZ_JBFAXR010000031.1, read on the forward strand.
GCTCCAGGTCCCGCTGCCGGAGGCTTCCGTGCGGTGGTGGGCGACGCCCAAGCTGGTGGAGTTCGCCGCCGCCATCTTCGACGCCGGGGTGCTGCACCAGCTCGTGGCCTCCGTCCGCCGGGAGCGCTGCCCGTGGTGCGGGCTCGAGGTGCTCGGCGACCGCTGCGTGCTGTGTGTCGCGCCCGTCCCGCCCGGGATACCCGCGCCCTCGCCTCCGTCCCCGATGAGGTTGGTCCCATGAACTCCCGACAGCGTCGCGGCATCATCCTGGTGCTGCTGTCCGTGCTCGCCGCGCTGGGCGCCTTCGTCGGCGTGCTCTCGGTGATCAGCGACGTCGAGTCGAAGGTCGGCCCGGAGCAGACGGCGTACAAGCTGAAGACCGACGTCCAGGCGTACGAGCCCCTCGAACCCGGCCAGTTCGAGCGCACCCGGATACCCGAGCGCTGGCTGCCGGACACCGCCGTCACCGACCTCTCCGACCTGGCCGGCAAGGTCGCCACGACCACCCTCCACAAGGGCTCCCTCCTCCAGCGCGACATGGTGGCGGCCCGCCCCGCACTGCGCCCCGGCCAGCAGGAGATCGCCATCATGATCGACGCCTCGACGGGCGTCGCCGGCAAGATCCGCCCGGGCGCGACGGTGAACATCTTCGCCACCTTCCAGGGCGAGGGCGACAAGGAGAAGTCGACCTCCAAACTGATCGTCGCGAACGCCCCCGTGATCGACGTCGGCAAGCTCACCCCCTTCCAGCGCACCGGCGACAACGACCCGCGCCGCGACGAGGGCGACGCCGTCCCGATCACGTTCGCGCTGAGCACGCAGGACGCCCAGCGCCTCGCGTACGCCGAGTCGTTCGCCGCGCACGTACGCCTCGCCCTGGTCGCCCCGGGCAGCACGACCGAGGTCGCGCCCGGCGACCGGACGTACACCCTGGACGAGGACGGCTGACCCATGGCGATCCGTATCCTCCCGGCCATCGGCGACGCGGACGCCGCCCGCGCCACCGCGTCGCTGCTGCACCAGCTGCCCGACGCCGAGCCGATGCCCCCGGTCGCCGACTCCGTCACGCTGCTCGACGCGCTCGCCCGGCTCGCGGGCGCCTCCGTCGGGGACCTGCCCGAGGTGGTGCTGGTCCACGAACGCATCGCCCCGGTGCCCGCGCTGGAGCTCATCCGCGAACTCGCCCTGCGCTTCCCCGCGGTGGGCGTCGTCCTGCTGACGGCCGACGTCAGCCCCGAGGGCTACTCCGCCGCGATGGACTCGGGCGTACGCGGCGTGGCGGCGCTGCCCCTGTCGTACGACGAGCTGGCCGCCCGGGTCCACGCGGCGGCCGTGTGGGCCGGCGGTGTACGCCGCCACCTGGGCGCGGCCGGCCCCGAGGCGTACGGCAGCGGGGTCGGCGGCATGCTCGTCACGCTCAGCGGCGCGAAGGGCGGCGTGGGTACGACGGTCGCGGCCGTCCAGCTGGCGCTGGCCGCGCGGGCGGCGGGGCGGACGGTGGCGCTGGTCGACATGGATCTGCAGTCCGGCGACATCGCCTCGTATCTCGACGTGCAGTTCCGGCGTTCGATCGCCGACCTCGCCGGGATCAAGGACATCTCGCCGCGCGTCCTGCAGGACGCCGTCTTCAGCCACCACACCGGGCTCGGGCTGCTGCTCGCCCCGGCGGAGGGCGAGCGCGGCGAGGACCTCGACGACCGGGCGGCCCGGCAGACGATCAGCGCGCTGCGCGCCCGCTACGAACTCGTCGTCGTCGACTGCGGCAGCCAGCTCGGCGCCGCCTCCGCCGCCGCCGTAGAACTGGCCGACCTCGCGCTGCTCGTCGCCACCCCGGACGTGATCGCGGTGCGCGGCGCCAAGCGGACGGTGCGCCTGTGGGACAGGCTGCAGATCCGCAAGGCCGAGGACACGACCGTGATCGTCAACCGGTTCACGCGCGGCACCGAGATCCAGCCCACGATCATCGCCCGGGCGACGGGCGCGAAGGTCTCGCGCACGCTCGTACCGGCGAGCTTCAAGGAGCTGCAGCCGCACATCGACGCGGGCCGGCTGCAGGACCTCGGCCCCAAGTCCGCCGTACGGCAGGCGCTGTGGACGACCGCCGCCGAGCTGGGCCTGACGGCGCCGCGCCCGGCGCAGTCCCCGTCTTCCGACGTCCCCCCGCAGCCGCCCGGCGTCCCGCCCCAGCTGCCGTCCGCCCCGCGGCCCGCCCTGCCGCCGGGAGCGGCGCCGGGAGTGCCGCCGGGGATGACCCCCGTGCCGCCGACGGGGCGGCGCCGGCGCGGCGACAAGGGGCAGGTCACCGTCGAGTTCATGGGCATGATCCCGCTGATCGCGCTGGTGCTGGCCCTGGTCTGGCAGTTCGTGCTCGTCGGTTACACCTTCTCGCTCGCCGGGAACGCGGCGGACATGGCCGCCCGCGCGGCGGCCGTCGGGGACGACCCGGCCGCGGCGGCCGAGGAGGACCTGCCGTCGGCGTGGGACGCGGAGGTGTCGACGGCCACGTCGGGCGGGGTGACGACGGCGACGGTGCGGCTGAAGGTGCCGGTGCTGTTCCCCGGCGGGCTCGACTTCCCGTTCACGGTGACGGGGAAGGCGGGGGCGACGGACGAGGAAGGCGGGTGATCCGTATGCGTCGGATACGTCGCCTGAGGCGTGGTGCGAGGGGCCGGCCGCAGGCGGGGCGGCGCGGCGACCGCGGGGCGGTGAGCATCGAGTTCATCGGCTTCCTGCCGATCCTGCTCGTCCTGGCGCTGGGCGCCGTCCAGCTGGGCATCGCCGCGTACGCCGCCTCGCAGGCCGGCACCGCGGCCCGCGCCGCCGCCCGGATGGGCTCGCTGGACGACCCGCCCTCGGACCCCGCCGCCGCGGGACGGCAGGCGATGAGCGGCTGGCTGGCGGAACGCGCCCAGGTCGAGCCGTCGACAGGGGAGGACGAGGTGCACGTGACCGTCACCGTCGAGATCCCCTCCCTCTTCCCCGGCATCGGCTTCGGGTCGGTGACCCGCGACGCCACGATGCCGCGAGGTGAGGAGCCGTGAGCGGCCGCCGTACGGGGGAGACGCCATGAGCCTGCGTTCACGCATCACCGGCCCCGAGCACACCGTCGAGGGCCACAGCGAGAGCTTCGTCCCGGCGTACCGCGCCAAGCTGCTCGAGGAGATCGACCTCGCCGAGATGTCCGCCCTCGCCCCCGCCGAACGCCGGGTGAGACTGGAGCGGGTCCTCGCCCACATCCTCTCCCGCGAGGGCCCCGTCCTGTCGACCGCCGAACGCGCCCAGCTCATCCGCCGCGTGGTCGACGAGGCCCTGGGCCTGGGCATCCTCGAACCCCTCCTCGAGGACGCCTCCATCACCGAGATCATGGTCAACGGCGCCGACCACATCTACGTCGAGCGCGCCGGCCGCGTCGAGCGGCTGCCGCTGCGCTTCGCCTCCGACGAGCAGCTGATGCAGACCATCGAGCGCATCGTCTCCACCGTCAACCGCCGCGTCGACGAGTCCAACCCGATGGTCGACGCCCGCCTCCCGAGCGGCGAGCGGGTCAACGTGATCATCCCCCCGCTCTCCCTGACCGGCCCGACCCTGACGATCCGCCGCTTCCCCCGCTCGTACCAGCTGCACGAACTCGTCGAGCTCGGAACGCTCGACGAACACATGCTGATGCTGCTCGCGGGCCTGGTCCGGTCGAAGTTCAACATCATCGTCTCCGGCGCGACGGGCGCGGGGAAGACGACCCTGCTGAACGCCCTCTCCGGCCTCGTCCCGGAGGGCGAGCGCATCATCACCGTCGAGGACGCCGCCGAACTCCAGCTCCAGCAGCCGCACGTCATCCGCCTCGAATCCCGGCCGCCGAACGTCGAGGGCAAGGGCCGCATCACCATCCGCGACCTCGTCCGCAACTCGCTGCGCATGCGCCCCGACCGCATCATCGTCGGCGAGGTCCGCGGCGGCGAGACCCTCGACATGCTGCAGGCCATGTCCACCGGCCACGACGGCTCGCTGGCCACGGTCCACGCCAACTCCGCCGAGGACGCCCTGATGCGGCTGCAGACGCTGGCCTCCATGTCGGACGTCGAGGTGCCCTTCGAGGCGCTGCGCGACCAGATCAACAGCGCCGTCGACTGCATCGTCCAGCTGTCCCGGCACACGGACGGCACACGCAAGATCGACGAGATCGTCATGCTGTCCTCCCGCGGGCGCGAGGTCTACCAGCTGGCCTCGGTCTGCCGGTTCAAGCCGCTGCCTGTCAGCGCGGACCGGATCGTCCGCGGCCGCTTCGACTACACGCCGCTGCCGCGCCGCAGCGCCGACCGCCTCTTCTACGCGGGCGAACCGGTCCCGCCGGCGTTCGGGGTGGCGCCGTCGGACGCGCATCTGGACCTGAGGGAGGCACGGTGACCATGGACTACGAGTCGGCCGCACTCCTCGCCGTCGGCGCCGCGCTGCTGGCCTGCGCCCTCGCCGTCGCCGGCGTCTGGCTGTACGCCGCGGGCCGGGCCCAGCGCGCGGCCCTCATCCGCCGCCTCAGCGAGGAACGCGGCCAGGGCCCGGACGGCCGGAGCCGCCGCTTCGCCCAGGTGGACCGCCGCGTCCGCCGTACGGCGCTGGGCCGCCGCCTGGAACGGCGGCTGGCGGTCACGGGACTGGACGTGACACCGGGCGAGTTCACGGTGTACGTCGTCCTGCTCGTCGCCGCCGTGTGGATCGTGGCGGACGCGGTGTTCGCGGCGTTCTTCGGGCCCGTCGCCGGGGTGATCGCCCTGTGGTGCGCGCACGCCTTCCTCAACTGGCAGCGCCAGCGCCGTATCGAGGCGTTCATCAACCAGCTGCCCGACTTCTCCCGCATCCTCGCCAACGCCACCCAGGCGGGCCTGGCCCTGCGCACCGCGCTCGGCATCGCGGCCGAGGAACTCCCCGCCCCGGCCGGCGAGGAGCTGGCCCGCGTCACCGACCAGCTCTCCGTCGGCGTCTCCCTGGACGAGGCCCTCGGCGACCTCCAGGACCGCCTCCCCTCCCGCGAACTGGTCGTCCTGGTCTCCACCCTGGTCCTGTCCAACCGCGCCGGCGGCCAGGTCGTCTCCTCCCTGCGCAACCTGACGGTCACCCTCAACGACCGCAAGGAGACCCGCCGCGAGGTCCGCACCCAGCTCGCCCAGGTCACGCTCACCGGCTACACGGTCCCGGTGATGGGCCTCGGCTCCCTGATCCTCACCGACCAGATCATCCCCGGCTCCCTGGACCGGATGAGCTCCTCCGCCCTCGGCCAGGGCGCGATCATCCTCTCCGTCGGCCTGTACGCCGCGGGGATCCTGCTGATCCGGCGGATGGCGAGGATCCATGTCTGAGTACGCCCTGCACATACGGCGGATGGCGAGGATCCATGTCTGAGTACGCCGCACCGTTGCTGGCGCTGGTCACCGCGCTGGCCGTCCTCGGCCTCCTCGCCGGTGTCCGCGTCTACCGCTCCGAGGTCAAACTCCCCTCCGACCTGCAGCTGGCCCTGGAGGTGGGCGCGACCCGCACGGGCCAGGTGGGCTCCGCCGTGGACCGCCTCGGCATGCGCTTCGCCCCCCTGGTGCTGCGCCTGATGGGCCCGGCCCGGGTCGACCGCAAACGCCGCCGCATCGACCAGGCGGGCAACCCCGGCGGACTGACCCTCGACCGCTACGCCGCCCGCCGCGCCGTGTACGCCATGCTCGGCGGCGTGGGCGCCCTGGTGATGCTGTCCCGGGGCAACTGGGTGGCCGCGGCACTGCTGTTCGCCTTCGGCGGCTGGTGGGCGGAGGTCGGCATCTGGGCGGCGGTCCGCAAACGCCGCGAGGTGATCGAACGCACCCTCCCGGACTTCCTCGACGTCCTCGCGGTCGTCGTCTCGGCCGGCCTCGGCTTCCGCCAGGCCCTGGACCGGGTGGCGGAGAAGTACGAGGGACCGTGGGCGGACGAACTGCGCATCACGCTGCGCCAGATGGACATGGGCGTCAGCCGCCGCCAGGCGTTCGAGGAGCTCCGCCGCCGTAACGACTCCGAACAGGTCGCCCAGTTCGTCACCGCCCTGCAGCAGGGCGAGGACCTGGGGGCCCCGATCGTCGACACGCTCATCCAGATCGCCACGGACCAGCGCCGCACCGACGCCCAGAACGCCCGCCGCCGCGCGGCCCGCGCGATCCCGAAGGCGACGCTGCTGATCACGTCGTTCATGGTCCCGGCGACGATCATCCTGCTGATCACGGCGGTGTATCTGGGCTCGGGGTCGGAGTTCGGGGTGCTGACGGGGGAGTAAGGCGCGAGATGGGCACTTTCGGGGGTCCCTCCGGAGGGTGACGAGGCGCACGCTCACCGTGATCGCCGGCGCTAGGGTGAAGATCCGACTGGCGCTCGAGGCGGGAGGGACGCGATGGCAGAGGCGTGGGCGGAGTGGGAGGAGAGCAAGGCGGGCGTGCGTGCGCGCGCCGCGGAGACCCCCACCAGCCTCGACGGCGCCGGCTCCGACCCGATGCCCGGGTACGGCGTCCAACTCGTCGTAACCCCGCAGATGCTGCGCTCCGCGGCCGACAAGGCGGGGGAGCAGGCCGCGGTCCTGCACGGCTTCAGGTCCCACTTCGTCCCCGGGATCAGCGACGCGGCAGCGGGCATGAAGGGCTTCGGCAGCGCGACCGCCTTCGCCGTACTGGAAGAGCGCTGGCGCGACCAGACCCGCCGACTTGTGGGCCTGATGACCTCCGACCTCGGCTCGAGCCTCCGCCAGTCGGCGACCCTGCTGGCACGGGGGGACATCAGCGCGCAGGGTGATCTCATGCGGATCGCGTCCGGCGCGGGCGGACGCGGGGCCGTACGGACATGGTGACGTATCAGGCCCTCAGGGCGGCGGACTTCGGGTCGCTGGCGGGCGCGGTGGAGGGCTGGCGCAGGGTGCCGGAGCAGTTCGAGCACCGTGCGCGCGAGTTCACGGCCCAGGTGTGCGGGCCGATCGGCCCGGCGGTCTGGCGGGGCGAGGCGTCGGACGCCGCCCAGCAGAAAATGGCGGCGATCGCCGAACAGTTGCGCCTCGCGTCCGGAGAGGCCCGGGACGTCCACGCGGTGCTGCTGGACGCGCACGAGACGCTCACCGCGCTCCAGAAGAAGCTGAACGACTACGCGGCCCACCTCTCGACGGACCCGAACCTCACCCTGAACCCCGCAACGGGCCACGTCACCGCGACCCCACGCCCACCCGCGCTCACCGTCCCGGACCAGCCGCTCCTGACCGGCGCGTCGGACGCCGCCACCGCGAACCGCTACATCGCCGCGATCCTCGCCGAGGCGACGGAGGCCGACGAGAACCTCCGCAGTGCCCTGGAACGCGACGCGAACGGCCGCGACAGGGGCTTCTCGAACGCGGGATACGGCAGCCTGGAGGCGGCGGAGACGGGCCGGGACCGGGCGGAGCGGGACGCCACCGCGGCCACGGCACTGGCAGGCATCGCGAACCGCCCCCTCACCGAGGCGGAACTCCGCCGCCTGAACACCCTCCTCGCACGGCACGAGGGCGACCCGGACTTCGCGGAACGCTTCGCGCTGTCGATGGGCCCGAAGCGGACACTGGAGTTCTGGGCCCGCAACGCGGCTCACGCGCCGCCCTCATCCATCGACGAACTGACCCGCCTCCAGAAGTCCCTCGGCTTCACCCTGGCCACGGCGACCCAGTCGTCCGCGCCGGCGATGGAGCGCTGGGAACGCCGGATGACGGCGCTGGGCAACGACCGCGTCAGCCTGCAGGGCGGCTCCTTCCCCGGCTCGCCCCCGCCGGGCCCGTACGGCTTCCAGGTGATGAGCGCCCTGCTGCGCAACGGCGAGTACGAGACGGACTTCCTGCAGGACTACGGCCGCTCCCTGATCGACTTCGAGCAGGACTGGCAGTCCCGCGGCGTAGCCCCGGAAACCCTCTGGCGCACCCCGGCAGGCGCCGGCGACCACCTCACCTTCGGCCACGCGGACTCGGGCACGGACCCGTTCCCGGGCTACCTGGAGGCCCTGGGCCACAACCCCACCGCGGCAACGTCACTCTTCGACAACGGCTCCTCAACGGACCCGGACCTGGAGTACCTCCTGAAGCACCGCACATGGTTCGCGGACCCCCCGGACAACCCCCGCTCCCTGGGCCACGACGAACTGGGCCACGCCCTGGAGGCGGCGACGCTGGGGGTGCCTCATGGGGAGGTGGGGCTGGAGAGGTCGGATGCGGCGGGGCGGGTTATGGGGCAGGTGGTGCACTCGGTGGCGAAGGATGCCGGGTTTCTTGATGCGCGGCCAGGGTTGAGTGACTCCGTCGCCCGGATGGGGGCGGGATACATCGATGATCTGAACTGGTCGCTGGCCGACGATGGTGGGAACAACGACCTTGTGGACCGGGGCGCGCTCTACGGTCACGAGAGGGCAGGGCACCTCGATCTGCGATCTGATGAGGCACGGGCATTCTTGAGTACCGCAGCGCGGGGCGAGATGGGGCACGCGATTCTCTCAGCCGCTCAGAGTTCCTTCACTGCTAATGCAATGTCCGCCTATCCACACGACCCTGTGACCGCCCAACACATTTCCGACACGGGCGCGTATGCGCACGGAGCCATGGACGGCGCGCGGATTCTCGACATCGAGCAGACCTACCACGATCAGGCAGAGCGCCAGGATGCGGAGGCCGCGAACGCCGCTTCATGGAAGAAGTACGGGGTCAGTCAAGGCCTCGGTGCGGGTGCGGGTCTGGCGGTCCTGCCCTTTGCCGGGCCTGGGGCGGCAGCGGTTACCACAGTCGCCGTTCCAATGGTTGTGGAGGCCGGAGTCAGTGCCATCGACGAGCTTGCCGGGCAACGAATCGACGCGGCCACACATCAGACGGACTACACGAGCCGAGCAGCCGAGGACGCGAGCGGGTATCGCACGGCCGGGCTCGGCGCAGCGAAAGAGCCGACCATCGCTTACTACTCGAGAGGTGGCGTGTCCTTGGAAGACGGCAAGAACATGCTGGACAGCGCTGCCAATGCGTATGACAGGGGCTCCAACGACGTCGGTTGGACCTCAGGAAAGCTTGGAAGGTGAAGGCGTGTCTCCAAGGACGGGGGCTGGTGGTCTCAAGCGAGTGCTGGTCGCAGCGGCCGCCTCCTTCGCGGTGAGCCTGCCCCTTGCCGCGTGCCTGGGTGAGGGCGGGGTGTCCGCCACCGCGGTGTGCGGGGGTGTCTCGGACAAGGCAGGGACGGCCGTGGTGGCGATCGCCGGGGACGACCGCTTCGAGCACGGCTCGGAGGGGGATGTACCTGGTGCTGCCGCGACGCTGAACCAAGCGCTGAACGGTGGAACACCCGTCCGGCCACTGAAGCTCTGCGACATCCGTCCGCTGGAGCCAGACACGAGTCCCGGCGCGCCGCGCATGGAAAGCATCCCCGTGACAGCTGCCCTTCTTGCTGACCTGCCACAGGACCCGAACGAAGGGCTGGAAAGCAGCTATTACTCGCGGCGATACCCGTATGGCCTGCGTGCCTCAGCAGGTTTTCGGAGCGGGGACCTGTACTTCAAGTGTGCCCGTGAGGGAGATCGAAGCGGAGCCGCAATGATTGTCGAAATGAAGAGCGAAAGCCTCGACGGCGTTGCGGTAGACGACTCCCCAGACGCCCGGATGGCACTCCTGCGCGAACTGGCAGGACAGCTTGCCACCTCCCTCGGTTGCCCCCGCACCGCGAACGTCCCGACCGCGGACAAGCCCTACATCAACAAACGGTGAGCGACGCCGGACGCGCCCGGGCGATTCGGAACCGCCGACTCACTCCCCCCGATACAACCGCTCCAACCCCACCAGCACCACCTCACCGCGCCCCTCAGCCGCGCGCAGGTCGGGAGAGAAGCCGGCTCCGCTGTAGCACGCGGGGACCGCGTGGGTCGTATCGATGCCCCGGGCTGTGAGCAGACCGAGGATGTTGCGGAGGCGGGCCAGGTCATGGAGGTCCATCACCCGATTCCACTTGACCTCGCCCACTGACAGCAAGATCCCAGAGTCCTGACCGATTGCGCCGTGCACCACGACGTCGACCTCATGTGAGGTACGCGCGGACGGATCGGCCACCGTTCCGGGTGCCGCCCGTACGGGCATGCCGCCGAAGGTCTCGGGGTCGGCATGCTCCAGCACCCATTCGCGGCACAGGTACTCGAAGTGCGGTCCGACCACCTTGCTCAGGAACGTGTTCTGGCTCCGCTGCCACGTTGCCTCTGTCCGGTGGCGGTCAAAGGCAGCCTGTTCCGGACGGACCACCGCGTGATGGAACGTGATCAGGGGCTCGGAGATGCGGTAACGAGGGCGGTTGCGCCGGAAGGCGTCGTCCTCCACGGTGACCAGTCCGCAGTTCCGCAGGATCGTGAGGGGCAGAGCCACATCGGTCCGAGCGCGGCCCAGGTAGCCGGCGATGCCTCCGGACGTCTCGTTCCCGAGGGCCACGGCCGCGAGCGTGGAGTGGTACAGGGAGCGGTCGCGCAACTCGCTCTCGGCCGCGAGAAGGTACGGAGCCTCGCTGTAGATGGCACTCACGGGATTGAGGATCGTGCGGCACATCCAGTCGTCAAAGTCGGCCAGTCCGTCGGGGACATCGCCCGCGACGAAGTCGCGCCGGTAGGCGGGTGTGCCGCCGACGACGGCATGGGTGAGTACGGCGAGGCGCGGGTCGTCGATTCCCCAGAACGCGGCCGCCTGGCGGTACGGGAGCGAGTGGACGACGAGGTTCAGACTCGCGCGCCCGTACAGGGGGGAGGTGCCGGAGAGCAGGCCGCCCATGAAGGACAACGCGCTGCCGCAGAGCAACAGCCTCGGCGAGCGCTTGAGGTGGCGACCTGTCCGGGCGCCGATCGCTGCTTGGATCACCGATGGCAGCGAGGGGTCCGTCCGTACCAGATAGGGGAATTCGTCCACAACGACGGTGGTCGGCGCCTCACGGCCGAGGTCGAAGAGGAGGTCGATGCCCTCGCTCCAGTTCTCGGGACGATGAGGGACCGCGCTGCCGGTGTATTCGGCCACGGCGCGGCCCAGCATGGCCAAGGACTCGGAACGTGAGGCCTCCAGCGCCTGGAAGTAGAAGCCACCGGTCGCTTCTGCCAGCGAATCGAGGAGGAACGTCTTGCCCTGGCGTCGACGTCCGGACACCACACCAAGGGAGGGTCCAGGTTCGGGATTCTCGGCAAAAGCGGTGAGCTCGCTCCATTCGACGTCCCGGTCGAACATCTCCTCTGGCTTGGGGACGGGCCTGCTCGGGCGTCGGACCATGATGCCTCCATGGATGTCGAGGCGTAGTTAGTAGAGGTATACCTCTACATAACAGAGTGGCGGGCCGGATGGTTACGGCCCGCCTGCCCCCGTCCGGCCCGGGGCGCCTCAGCCGGCGTCAGCCGAAAGGACCTTCGCCTCCAGTTCCGGGTCCAGGCCCACCACCGGGCGGTCCGGGCGCTGGGGGGCCGTGCCGCCGATCGACTCGAGCCAGCGCCACGTGTCCCGTACCGTCGCCTCGACGGGGCGGCAGCGCAGGCCCGCGTTTCGGGCGTGGGAGGTGTCCAGCGTCATCAGGGCGTCGAAGTCCTCGCCGCGGGGTACCCAGATCGGGAGCTGGATCCAGGGCTGGACGCCCGCGTCCAGGATGCGGGTCGGGTCCGTCCAGGCGAGACGCGCGCCTGACGGGTTCGCCGTCGCGACCGCCGTGTCGAGGATCTCGCCGAGCGTCGTGAAGTCCGGCGGGCTCACCACGTTGTACGCCCCCGACCGGCCGGCCACCGACGCGTCCAGCGTGAACGCCGCCAGGTCGCGCGCGTCGACGTACTGCACGCTCTGCTCCCGCGGGCCGGGAGCGAGGACGTCGCCGCCGCGGGCGATCCGCGTGAGCCACCACGGCAGCCGGCCGATGTTCTCGTACGGGCCGAGGATGAGGCCCGCCCGCAGCAGCAGGGAGCGCGACTCCCCGAACGCCGCCACCGCCGCCAGCTCCCCGCCCCGCTTGGCCTCGGCGTACCCCACCTCCCCGGCGTCAGGGTCGCCGGCCACCGTGGGCCGGCCCTCGTCGATGCCCACGGGCTGCGGCGCGGCGTACACGGACGCCGTCGACACGTACGCGTACCGGCCGGCCCGGTCCGCGAGCAGCCGGGCGCTGTCCCGTACGACGCGGGGCGCCGCCGACCACGTGTCGACGACGACGTCCCACTCCTCCGTCGCGCCGAGGGCCGCCAGGCCGTCCGCCGTCGTCCGGTCACCGATCAGATCGCGCGCCCCTTCGGGCGCCGCGTGCCGGCCGCGGTGGAAGACGGTCACCTCCCAGCCACGTGCGAGGGCGTCTTCGGCCACGGCCCGGCCCACGAATTCGGTTCCGCCGAGAATGAGGAGTCGCATGCCGGTGAGTCTGCGACCAGCGACGGGACGGCGGCAAGGGGCATCTGCTCACGGCAGAAGACCGCACCGCAGAAGGCCGCACCGCAGAAGGCCCACCGCAGAAGGCCGCACCCGGCGCCGCCCCGGCCTCCCGCCCCCGCCTACCGGAACACCCCGCCGTTCGCCGCCGCCCACTCCGCGAAGGACCGCCCCGGGCGCCCGAGCACCGTCTCGACGTCCGGGCTGACCCGGGCCTCCCGCGCAGTCGGCGAGCCCAGGATCGCCAGCGTGCCGTCCGCCACCTCCGGCGGCATGAAGCCGAGCAGCGTCTCCCGGGCCGCCGCGGGCGTCAGCTCGTGGAACGTCACCGGCTCGCTCAGCGCCCCCGCGATCGCCGCCGCCTGCTCGCGCGGCGTGACGGGCGCCGGACCGGTGAGCTCGTACGTACGGCCTGTGTGACCGTCCTCCTGCAGGGCGGCCGCCGCGACGGCCGCGATGTCCGCCGGGTCGATCAGCGGCAGCGCGACATCCCCGAACGGGGCGTACACGGCGCGGTGCGTACGGACCGACTCCGCCCAGGCGAAGGTGTTCGTGGTGAAGCCGCCGGGCCGCAGGACCGTCCAGTCCAGCCCCGACTCCCGCACCGCCGTCTCGTACTGCCGCAGCCGCTCGTGCGAGCCGAAGTCCGGCCGGGTGCCGGCGGCCTGGGAGGAGAGCAGCACGGTCCGCTTCACGCCCGCCGCCGCGGCCAGCGAGAGGACGTCCCGCGGATCGGGGCCGGTGACCAGCTGCTCGCCGGCCAGTAGCAGGAAGAGGGAGTCGGCGCCCGCGAAGGCGTCCTTCAGGGAGGCGGGATCGCCCAGGTCCGCGGGGTGCGGGCCGCTGCGGGAGACGGCCCGTACGTCCTGGCCCGAGGAGCTGAGGATCTCGACAAGTACGCGTCCGATATTGCCGGTTGCACCGGTGACTGTGATCATGCGGCCGACGCTAGCAGCGCGAAGATAGTAGGTACCTAGAGGAAAGTGACCCCCGTGGCCCTGGCCGTGGCCGAGACCATGGTCGCCCCGCCCCGCCGGAGGCGCCTAGCATCGGGGGAGGAACCGATCGGAGGGAGCGCGCGAGGTGGCGACTGCGAGCACACACCGGGCGACGGACCGGGACACCGCCGGCGGCGGTCGCACGGCCGAGGCGGGGCCTCCCGCGCAGGCGTGCCCCATCGCACCGGTCGTGGACCTGGTCTTCAGCCGGTGGACGACGCCCATCCTCTGGGCGCTCAACGAGTACGGACGCCAGCGCTTCGTCGAACTCCAGCGCGCCATCGGCACGATCACCCCGAAGGTCCTCACCCAGCGGCTGCGTCAGCTGGAGCGCGACGGCCTCGTCGTGCGGACGTACCACCCCGAGGTGCCGCCCCGGGTCGAGTACGAGATCAGCGAACTGGGCCGCAGCCTCGCCCCGCTGTTCGCGTCGCTGACGCAGTGGTCGGCGCGGCACCTCCCCGACGTGGAGCGGTCACGCGAGGCGTACGACGAGTCGGGCGCCCCCATGCCGTAAACGAGTCGGGCGCCCCCACGCCGTAGACGAGCCGGGTGCCCCACGCCGTAGACGAATCAGACACTGTCGCGGACGAACCGCTCGGCCACCGCCTGCTTGACCTCCGCCAGCTCCCCGTCCATCGCGGCGGACGCCGCAGCGTCGACGGCCACGAGAGCCGCGTGCGGCCCGTCCCGGCCCAGCAGCGCGATACGGGCCGAGACCGCGTCGGAGCCGCGCTCGGGCTCGGCGAGCCCCGCGGCGAACGCGGCGAGCCTGCCCCACAACTCCCGGACCACGTCCTTCCGCTTGAACGTCCTGGCCTCCACCGCCATCCGCTCCAACTCGGTCAGCACCGCCCCCGCATGACGGCTGCGCACGAGCGCCTGAACGGCCGCCTCCGTCGACGCCACCCGTGCGGCGACCGCGTCCGCGCGGACGGCGGCCTCCTCGGCCACGGGTACGGCGAGCCGGTGCGCCAGCCGGGCCGTCCGCCCGAGCAGTCGCGCGGGGAGCCACATCACCCACCGCGACATGGCGCTGGTGACCCGGAAGGTGGCGGCGGCCTCCGCCATCTCGTCCGCGAACCGGCTGTACGGGGAGGTGGCGAAGGACTGCTCCCGCAGGGCGTCCGAATCGTCCGCCGCCCGGTCGGAAGGGGCGCCCAGCAGCGGCACGGTGGTCCGTACGAACACGTTGTGCCGGACGTCGTGCTCGGCGAACCGCCCCAGCTCGTGCGCGACGCAGGCGATGCGCTGCGCGGGTGTGAGCGTCTCCCACAGGGCGAGCCCGATGTCGAGCCGCCGGTGCCCCAGCCCGTACGGCGTGGCCCTGATCGCATAGCCCGCGTCGAGCCGTACGGTGTCGAAGCCGTGCGTGCCGACGGCGTCGGCGACCTCGTCCAGCAGGGCGAAGTGCTCCGGAGCGTCGGCGCGTTGCAGGAGCGACTCGCCGGAGTCCTGCGTCCGGTCGCGGCGCGGATGCAGCTCGTAGGCCAGGGCGATCATGCCGATCCCGACGAAGGGCTGGATGCCGGTCTCCCAGCCGAAGCCGATCAGCAGCCCGCCGCCCACCGCGATACCGCCGGTCGTCAGGTGGACGCCCGAGGCGACGACCCGGGCGGCCACGCCTCGCACCCGGTGGCCCCGGACCGCCGGAGCCCCCGCACCGGCGACCTGCGCTACCGCAGGCAGGCCACCGCTGGCCGCGACCGTCTCCGTCCCCATCGGCAAGTCCCCCGCATCAGGGCACACGTGGTTGTGCGCGCTCCACTGTCGGCATGGTCGTGCGGGGGACGGGAGCCGCACAATGCCGGAATCCGGCAACCACGGGGGTCGCGCGTGTGGACTATCCGGCGGACGGGCGGGTCACCGCCACTTGATGGAGCACCCCATGCTGGGCCGGTGCGGCTCGGGTACGGACTCACCCGCGAGGGTGCGGGTGATGGCGGCGTCCAGGTCCGCGCCGGTGAGGGGCCGGTCGTTGCCCGGGGTGGATTCGTCCATGGCGCCGCGGTAGGCGAGCCGGCGCCCGGCGTCGTAGAGGAAGAAGTCCGGCGTGCAGGCGGCGTGGTAGGCGCGGGCGACGTCCTGCGGCGTGTCGACGAGGTACGGGAACGTCCACCCGGCCCGCCGGGCCTGCTCGGCGAGCCGCTCCGGGCGGTCGCCGGGGTAGGCCTCGGCGTCGTTGGCGCAGATGCCGACGACCGCCAGGTCCGGGTGCCGGGCGAGGAGTTCGCCCAGGGTGGCCTCGACATGGCGGACGTACGGGCAGTGGTTGCACAGGAACGCAACCAGCAGCGCGGGCGCGGCGGCGAAGTCGTCGCGGCGGACGGTCTCGCCGGAGAGGTCGGGGAGCGCGAAGTCCGGGGCGGGGGTGCCGAGCGGCACCATCTGCGAGGAGACGGCCATGGGCCGGATGCTACGCCTCCGCGGTGCGGAGGCCCTGCACGGACGCCGCGGGGCTCACGGCTCACGCGGCGCCGGGCAGCCGGTCGTGGCGGTCGAAGGCGAGGTCGCCGTGGTGGTCGCGCATGCCGCGGTCGACCATGCGGCGTATGGAGAGGTAGCCGACACGGGCCGCCAGCCGGGTACCGCCGGGGGTGAGGCGGCGCAGGGTCTCGACGCCGAAGGTCAGCGCGGTGGTGGCCAGGACGGCGGCCTGGAAGGCCTTGCTGTCGGGCGCGCCGAGCCGGTCCGCGTTGTCCTTGCCGAGGACGAGACGGCTGTACGAGCCGACGTACGCGGTGAGGGCGTGGCGGGCCCGCGCGGAGCGCTGCCACCGGGCGGGCAGCGCGTACCCGGGCATCGCGGAGAGCAGGGCGCCGGCGAGGCGGCCCGCGTCCTCGTCGGGCTGCAGCTCGGTCGCGGCGACCAGCCAGAGCAGCCGCCAGGCGTCGGCCTCGGTGGCGGGCAGCAGCCGGGGGTCGATGCCCATGACATGGCCGATGTATCGCCAGAAGTGGAACAGCCCCGCCTTGTCCCGGGCGGAGAACCGCAGTCCGAGGGCGCGGGTGCCGGTGAGGGCCATCAGGGAGAACTGGAGGAGGGTCCCGGCCAGCTGGATCTGGTTGACGGGGTGGTCCCAGGCGGCGAAGTCCCAGTCGGGGCGGCGGCTCAGCCCCCGCCGTACGAGTGCGTGCATCAGCCGGACCCGCAGGATGCCCTTGAACCCGGGGCCGAACCGGTCCAGCCCGCCGGGGGCGACCAGGTCCGTCGTCCAGGTCGCCGTCTCGGCGAGTCTGCGCGGGGCCATCGACTCCAGGTCCCCGGTGCGCAGCAGCACCTTGTCGATCCGGGACGCCAGATAGCCGCCGTACAGCGACAGGCCGGGCAGCACGACCACGCCCGCGTACAGCCCGGTGCGGGCCTGGGTCCGTACGCCGTGGGCCAGCCGGTCGGGGTCCAGCCAGTACGGGACGGCGTCGACGTGGGCGAAGAAGTCGACCAGCTCCGGGGGCGGTTCGGGGAGGGCGCCGATGCCGTGCTCCACGGCCTGCTCGAACAACGCCCGGCCCCGGCCTGGCGGCAGCCGCCGGAACATCGCCACGACGGCGTCGGCGAGCGGATCCCCCGCGGTGGCGAAGTCCCGGAACGCGGTCAGCTGCTGGGCGGTGGCCCGGATGTCGCCGGGGGCGTACAGCCGCAGCGCCAGCCGGAACGGGAGGGTCGCGAGAAACGGCGGGTGCGGTAACGGGCCTGCTTGGGGCTCGGGTTGTGCGGTCATGATCAGGACCTCCTGCGATCTGACATCGCCTGCGGTCAGTTTTGAACTGACCGCAGGCGATGTCAAGATGGCCGGATGGACGCTCCGGAGGCCCCCTCGCGCAGTTACGGCGGCCGCAGCGCCGCCGACCGCCGCGCGGACCGCCGGGCCCGGCTGCTGTCCGCCGCCACGGACATCTGGGGCGAACAGGGGTGGGCGGCGGTCACGATGCGGGGCGTCTGCGCCCGCGCGGGGCTGACGCAGCGGTACTTCTACGAGAGCTTCGCCGACCGGGACGCGCTGCTCGCGGCGGTGTGGGACCGGTCGCTGCACGATGTCCTGGACCTCGTCCGCGTGGCCATGGCGGAGGCGGGCCCCGCGCCGCGGGAGCAACTGCGGGCGGCGGTGGGCGCGTTCGTACACGCAATGGCGGCGGATCCGCGCAAGGCCCGCATCGGCTTCGGCGACCACGCGGGCAGCGCGCTGCTCGAGGGACGCCGCCGGGACGCGATGCGCACGTACGCGGACCTGATGATCGAGCAGGCCCACCGGGTCGCGGGCGTGAGCCCGGCGGACCCCCGGCTGCGGGTGATGGCGACGCTGGCGGTGGGGGGTTTGACGGAGGTCATCTCGAACTGGCTGGACGGCACGCTGCCGCTGACGGCGGATGAGGTGATCGAGCACACGGCGACGGTGCTCGACGCGGCGGCTGCGCCGGCGCTGGGGGCGCCTTCGGCGGGGGCGGGGGGTTCGTCTTCGGTCGGGGTGGTGGGTGCGCGTTCGCCTTCGGCGGGGGGTTCGCCTTCGGCTGGGGGGGTGGTGCCGTCTCCGGCGGGGGCGGGGGATCCGCCTTCGGCGGAGGGTAGCGGGGCTGCCGGAGGGCGCGGGCGTTGAGAGGCGACGTTCCCCGGGCCCGCGGCGGTGAGCCGGGCGTCCCTCGGGGGGAGGCGCTGCCGGGCGGGCCTCCGGGGCTTGGGTCGGCGCGCGCTGGGCGGGCCTTCGAGGCCCGCGCGTGTGCGGGTGGCCTTCCGGGCCTGAGGCGTGCAGGGGTCTGGCCCCCACGGGTCAGCGGCGCGCTGGGTGGGCCTTCGAGGCCCCGCGCGTGTGCGGGTGGCCCTCCGGGCCTGAGGCGTGCAGGGGCCTGGCCCCCACGAGTCCGCGGCGCGCTGGGTGGGCCTCCGAGGCCGGCGGCAGCGCCCTGCGCGTGGCCCCCGGGCCTGAGGTGCGCAGACCTCGCCTCCCCACGAGTCCGCGGCGCGCGCCGACCCGCCGGGTGCGGGCCCGTGGTGGGACAGCCTGTGGGGCTCAGGGCGCACCAAGCCGTAGCGACCGCGACCGGCTAAGCCCGTGGTGCGTGCAGCCCGGCACGCCCGTGGGGCTTGCGGCACGCCAGGTTCTGCGGGGCAGGCTGCCCGCTGAGCCCGCTGAGCCCGCTGAGCCCGCTGAGCCCGTGGCGCCCGCGGCCCGCCACGCCTGCGGCCTGCCAAGCCTGCAGGGCTCGCGGCGCGCCAAGCAGGGGCGATCGCGGTTCGCTAAGTCCGTGGCGTCCCCGTCAGTCGAGGCTGGGCCAGGCGAGGAGCCGGTCGAGTAGTGCGGCGTCCCCGTCCCCGGTCCCTCCCGCTTGACCGTCCCCGACCGCGTTGTCCTGACCGTCTGCGCCTGCGGGCGCCTGCAGGGTGTCGGCGGAGGTGCGGCGGTGGAGGGTCAGGGCGAGGTCGCTTGCCGGGGCGTGCAGGGTGAGCCGGTGGTGGTCGGCGGCGTGGCTGTCCTCCGCCTCGGCACTCCCGTCGTGGTCCCCCCGGGGTGCGTCCGGGATCTCGGTGGTGACCGTGGCCGTGCCGCCCTCGGAGAGGGCTATCTGCCAGGCGGGGCCCTCCGTCGTACGGAGGTCTATTCGCGCGGCCGGGTGCGGCCAGGGCGTGGCGGTGCCGTAGGAGACGCTGAGGAACTCGTCGATGCCGTCGAGGGCGACCTCGCCGGGCAGGGCCTCCGGCGTGCCGGCGGCGAGCTGTGCGTCGTATGCGTGTACGGCGGCCTCCTGCACCTGGTGCCGGGCGACGGCGCCGACGGTCTGGGGCGCACGGGACGCGCCCCACCACGTCCAGCATCCGCTGTCCGGGTCGGCGGCGCGGAGGGTGGCGATGAGGAGGGCGGTGGACTCCTCGGCCCAGGAGAGCAGTTCATCCGTGCCGGCCTCGGGCCCGGGCGGGGCGGCGTCGCCGGAGATCCAGACCGGTGTGCCCTCGCCGCGGGCGGGAGGAGTGTCGCTGGGGCCCGCGGCCACCACGACGGCCCAGAAGCGCTGCACGCTGCCGATATGGGTGACGAGATCGCGTACGGACCAGTCCGGGCAACTGGGCACCTGCGCGCCGAGGTCGACCGCGGCGGCGGCCTTGCGCAGGGCGGCGGAACGGTCCTCGATGTGGGCGAGGAGGCGATCGTGGGGCGGGGTGATCGCACCCCGGGGCGGGGCGGAGGACGCGTGCGTCGACATCGGCGAGGTCATGGTCCGTTTCTACCAGCGAGGACCGACAATCCACCTCGCGCGGCGGCGATTGACAGCGGCCGCGCGAGGCGCGGGGTCGGCGCCGTGTACGGCCTTCTGTGGCGTGCATGACTGGAAGTGCTCCACCGGGGGTTCGCATGTGCAACGCACTGTGGGACAGTGAGTGACGGCGGATGCGGCGACTCGGTTCGTCGGCTGCAACCAGCTGATTCAACTCTCCGCTTTTGACAGGGGAGGTGGGGGTATGGGCGACGCGGAAGCTCCGGGCGACGGCTGGCGTCGTTGCGCCCCCGAGGCGTTGCGGGTGATCGCGGCTGCGAAGTGGCGCTACGTGGTGTGGTCGGAGCGTGATGGGAATGTCGCCGTTCGTAGCGCCAAGCTGCCAGTTTCGGGCCAGAATTGGCCCTGCAGGCCCGTCCGGGGGGCGTTGCGGTCAGGTGTAACCGGTGGCTCGGCTCGTGGTGATGTTGCCGGTTTGGCAGTTGTATGCGCATTGCCCGAGTGCGGAGGTTTGACGCATGTGGAAGCCGAACGGGTTGGTCCTGCGGTCCGTGGTGCGATCGGAGATCTGGGCGTCGGATTGGGCATCGACGGCGGGATCACGTCTACGCCGGCGGTACCGGAGGCCGTTCGACCGGGGTCAGACCGCGGTCGAATACCTGGGAATCATCGCGGTGGCCGTGGCCATCGTCCTGGTGCTGATGACCTCGGGTCTCGGCAATACGATCCTCAGCAAGATCAAGGCGCAGATCAACAAGATCGGTGGGTAGGGCTCAAGAGGCGGTCGTGGGGCGACGGGGGGCAGGCCTTCCCCATCTACATCACGGCGGTTGCCGGGCTACTGTTCCTCGGCCTGGCGTACTTCGTGGTCGGGCAGGCAGCCGCGTTGCGCAACGACGCCCAGGGGGCGGCTGATGCGGCAGCCCTCGCCGCCGCGCAGGAGGCACGGGACCAGCTCCGTGGGAGATTGCTTGACGCGATCGCCGATCCGGAGCTCTGGGATGACCTTCTCAACGGTGAGGGGTTTGAGTACGGCGGCCCGTGTCGGGCGGCTGCAGAGTTCGCCTCCAAGAACGATGCCGAGTTGCTGGACTGCGGAGCCGTGAGTGAGCCGGATGACGGGTTCGCCGTGACGGTACGCAGCGAGAACTCGGTTGGGGATTCCATAGTTCCGGGTACGGAGAGCAATCACGCGGAAACCAGTGCAACGGCTGTCATCGAGAGCCGCTGCGGTCTCGGAGAGCCGGTCGGGGACAATGCCAAGGAGCCCCTTCTTGAGCTGGACTGCGACGGTGGGCACTGGACCGTCGGTTCTGCCGACCTTGATCTGTTCCCCGATTCGTCAGACCTCTTCTCCGTACATCTCGTCGATTGATCTTTCAGGGGAATCAGACCATGGGCAATTGGCACACGGGCGTGGTCGGTAGGGGCATCGCGGCAGCGGTGCTGGCGGTTGGTCTCGCCGCCGGTGCCGTCGGGTGCAGTTCCGACGACGGTGGTAGTCCCGAGAGCGAAGGGAAGTCCACCTCGTCGAAGGGCGCCGCCCGGACCGAAGAGGGTTCGAGCGACAGTGAGGCGCAGCGCGACCCGATTGCCCAGGTAAAAGGCAAGCCGGGAATGGTTCTGACTGTCTACGAGGTCAAGCGTGATTCCGGCGGCTTCGTCACGATCTCCGGCGTGATCGAGAACACCGCCACGGAAGACTTCATCGACACGAACCTGTGGGCTGGGGATGAGGAGGGCGTTGACCACACCTCCTTGATGGGCGCCACCCTTGTGGACAAGGAGGGGAAGAAGCGCTATTTCGTGCTGCGCGACACGGAGAAGCGCTGCCTGTGCACCACCGGTCTGGACATAGTCTCCGCTGGTAAGTCGGTCGACGTGTATATGCAGTTCCCCGCCCCGCCCGAAGACGTCAAGGAGATCGAGTTCCAGCTCCCCACCTTCACCCCCACCACGCTCCCCCTCTCCGAGTGAGGCGAGCGATGATGACCACCCGCCTCCGCCCCCCACCCCGCGCGGGGATCGCGACGACCGCCCTGACCCTCACCCTGCTGCTCCTGCCCGCCGCCCCCGCGCCTGCGCAGGACGGGCAGTCCTCCTCGCCGCCCGGGATCAACACCTCCGCCCCGCCTCCCGTGGAGACCGACCCCGAGGACCCCGACCTCAAGCTCGAGGAAGGTGCCCAGCTCGCGCCGCCCAAGGTCCTCGACATCGTCTCCGTCGTGGAGACCGAGGGCGGTGAGGAGCGGCGCTCCGACACCAACACGAGCATCACCATCTCCCTCCAGGCCGACGTCCTGTTCCCCAAGAACAGCGCCCGTCTCACCGCCGCCGCCCACGAGCGCATCGCCGCGATCGCCGCCGAGATCGACGCCAACGACCCCGACCTCGTCCGCGTCTTCGGCTTCACCGACAACCTCGGCTCGTACGCCCACGGCGTCACGCTCTCCAAACAGCGGGCCAACGCCGTCCACCAGGCGCTCGTCGGCCTGCTGCAGGCAAGCGCGGGGATCACGTTCCAGGTCCGCGGCTACAGCGAGGACTACCCGATCGCCGACAACTCCACGGAGGACGGCCGGAAGAAGAACCGCCGCGTCGAGGTGACGTTCCCGAGGGCGGACGGGGGCTGAGCCGGGCGGGGGCCGACCGGCGGGGGTCGGTCGGGGCGCGTCGTTCAGTCGGCGGCGAACCCCGGCGAGGCCGCCGGCAGTCCCGCGGCCGTCGCGACGTCGAGCATGCGCTTGTCGTAGCTGATCAGTACGTCGAGCGCGTCCTCCAGGACCTGCGCGCTGGCGATGTGGATGGCGTCGAGGGGGCGTACCCGGCCTGGCAGCAGGGCGGCGGCGTCGCGCACCTCTTCGGTGAGGAGGATCTCGGTGAAGTCGCGGGTCAGGTCCTGCATCAGGTGCGGGAAGTCGCCGACCTGATCGAGCGTGCGTACGGTCTCGACGAAGCCGACAGAGCTGGTCGCCAGAGGTGTTGCCGGTCGTCCACGCAGGTAGTCGCGGAGCTCGCCGACGTACTCCCGCCCGGACAGCAAGGTCACGATGGCCGACGAGTCCATATAGATCAACGGGGATCGTCCTCCCGGTCCGCGAGCAGGATGCTGAGCGGCGAGTCGCCGCCACCCGGCTCGTACGACCGCAGCTGGTCCACGTCTGCCGAAGTCGTCGCCTTGAGCCTGATCAGGCCGCGCTCGACCAGGGGGGCGTACCGCTGGGCCGCGCCGCTGCCGGGCAGCAGTACGGCGATCACCTTCCCGTGGCGCGTGACCTCGATCGCCTCGCCCTTCTCCACGCGCGCGAAGATCGCACTCGGGTTGTAGGAGAACTCGCGTACCGAGACCGTACTCATCGCGTGGCCTCCATCCCGAAGCGTGTACCTACATCGAGGTCATTGTACCCACAATCTGCCGGTCGATCGCCGACGCCGCCCGGACGCGGCCCTCAAGTCGTGTAGTCCGCGTTCACCCGCACATACCCCGCCGACAGATCGCAGCCGTACACCGTCGTGCCGGACGGGCCCGTGCCGAGGGTGATCGTGATGTCGACCTCGTCGCGGCGCATGAGCTCCGTCAGCTCGTCCAGGCTCTCCGGCTCTCGCGGGTAGACCTCCACGGCGCCGAAGCGGACGGTGACCCGGGACGGGTCGATGTCCGTGTCGGCCGTGTTCTTGCCGATCGCCATCACCACCCGGCCCCAGTTCGGGTCCGCGCCGTGTACGGCCGTCTTGACCAGGGGGGAGTTCACGACGCTCTTCGCGATCCGCTTCGCCTGGGCGTGGTCGCGGGCCTCGCCGACATGGACGCGCAGCAGCTTCGTTGCGCCCTCGCCGTCGCGGGCCAGTTGCAGCGTGAGGTCCAGACAGAGGTCCGTGAGGGCCTGCTGGAACGCGTCGGGGTCGACGGGCCCCGCGGCGCCGTTCGCGATCACGGCCACGGTGTCGGAGGTGGACGTGTCGGTGTCGACGCTGAGGGAGTTGAACGTCGGGTCGACCGCCCGGCGCAGGGCGGCGTCCAGCGCCTCGGGTGCGACCTCGGCGTCGGTGACGAGATACGCCAGCATCGTCGCCATGTTCGGCTCCAGCATGCCGACGCCCTTGGCCACACCGACGATCCGGGAGCGGCCGACCGTGCGGACGGCGGTCTTGGGACGGGTGTCGGTGGTCATCATCGCCCGGGCCACGTCGAGCGGGGACGCGTCGAAGCCGCCCGCACCCCCCGCCCCGTCGAAGTGCGCCCGGATCGAACTCATCGGCAGCGGACGCCCGATGACTCCGGTGGAACCGATCAGCACGTCCGTCTCCGCCACCCCCGCCAGCGCGGCGACCCGCCGTACGACCTCTGCGGCGTTGGCGTCGCCCTCGTGCCCGGTCGCCACGTTGGCGTTCTGCGCGAGGGTGACGACGGCCCGCAGTCCGCGCCCGGCCGCGTGCTTCCGGCTGAGGACGACGGCGGGCCCGGCGAAGAGGCTCTGCGTGAACACGGCGGCGCTCACGGCCGGGAGGGCGGAGGCGATCACGGAGATGTCGTCGCCGCTGTCCCGGATGCCGCCGTGACCGGTGTAGGCGTGGAAGCCGGCGGGCCACAGGAGTGCATGCTCATGCGTCATGGGGCATGTATATGCGCTACGCCGTATGGTTGTCCACGGGATTCAGGGCCGACGCACTCAGATGTACACCCCCCGCACCACGGTCACCGTCAGCACCGACTGGCTGACGTAGTAGCGGATCACGACACCGGCGACCGTCGCCTCCCGGCGGTCGGTCTCCTTGTCTATGGCCGTCGAGCCATGGCCGTACGGATCGTCCGATATTCGCTCCATGGCCTCGTCGAAGCGCTCCTGGAGGCCCTCCTCCATGGCGCGCCGGGCTTGGTCGGCGGGCGGGGCGTACTGCAGTCGGTACGAGGTCGGGGCGGCGGGGGGAGTCGACGAGGGGGTCACGCCACCTCCGTAGGGCCGGCCGGCGAGGGCTGTGCGGGGACGGCGCCGATGTCCTCGCCGCGCTCCAGCCGGGCGAAGAACTCCTCGTCCTCCTCGACGGCGGTGGTCGTCGACAGCGCCCAGCGGGCCAGGACCGCGGGCAGATCGGCCACCGGGGTGTGCTCGATCTCTCCTTCGAACCGGGCCAGTTCGGCCGGGCCGAGAGCCGCCCGGATCCCGGCGATGGTGCCCGGCAGCTCGACCAGTTCACCCCCCAGCACCGTCTTTAACGTGGCCTCTTGCAGGGCTGGGTCCATCTGTCCGCCACCTTCCGCACGCGCGCGCCCCCGCGCCAGGGGCGGCCCGGAGTTCACCGTACGCCAGAAGACGCCCGCTACGGACAGGTGTTACGGCGTGGGCGCGGCGTCACCTCCGCACCCGAGTCGCACCCGCGCCGCAGCGGCGCTCGCGGACCGCCCCGCTATCCGGTGACCCCCGGGAAGAGGGCGGTGAACGGCTCCTTCAGCTCCGCGGCCGCGTGGGCGTACGGGGCGTCGAAGTCCCAGACGAGGTAGAGCAGGAACGCCAGCAGCGCGCTGTGCACGCCGGCCAGGATCAGCTCCCGCGGCGACTGCTGGATCTGCAGGGCGAACACCATGCCGACGGCCACCACGGCGCCGGCGATCAGCCCGAACCAGACCAGCGGCGGCATCGTCGGGCCGGTGTCCATACCGCGGTCGTTGCGCGCCTGTTCGGCGTTCGACGCCTGGTCGGAGAGGCCGTAGGCGGCGCGGTTCTCGGCGTCGGTCTTCGGGTCGTACGTGGCGATGACCGTGCGGATCTCGCCCATCATCCGGTCGCCGCGGGCGGTCAGCCCGTCGCCCTCGGCCATCACCGGCCACTCCTTGTCCACGGCGTAGTGGACGTACGCGTCGACGGCGCCGCGCAGCTCGGAGCGCGCCGGCTCCGGCCACACGCCGGCGCGTTCGCTCACCTCGTGCAGGGCGTACGCCTCGCGGCGGACCGTCTCGTCGGCGCCGTTGCGGGCCTCCCAGACGCCGGCGATGGCCAGGCCCAGGACGATGGCGTACACGACGCCGATCATCATCGTCATGTACTCGATGACGTCGGGGGTTTCGTCGGGATTGACCTCGTCGTCCCCGGTGCGGCGGTCGCGCAGGACGACCACGAGGACGACGACGCCGATGGACGCGGCGATGGCGAGGACCAGCACGAGCCAGTTGGGCATGAGGTGCTCCGGGGGTGGTGCGGGGGGTGGTCTGGTCTTGGGTGGGTCGCGGGCCCGGTCAGGGCATGTGCCCGCTCCGGCAGGGCCGCGGTCCCGTCAGCCGCCTGAGCCGCGGCCGCCGGATCCGCCGGATCCGCCCGTGCCGCCGACCGACAGGGCGGCCGCGGCGAGGATCGACGGGGCGATGAACAGCAGCGCCTTCGTGACCGACGAACCGTTCTCCGCGCGGCGCTGCTGCGGCGGCGTGTGGAAGACCGGCAGCAGCCTGGTCGGGCTGGGCGTCGGTGTCGGACTCGGCGACGGGCTCGGCTTCGGGGGCGGAGGCGGCGGAGGGGGCGGGGGAGGAGGCGGCGGCGGTGCGGGCTTTGGCCTGGGTGCCGGGCGGGGCGCGGGCTTCGGCTTCTCGCCGCCGCACGCGCGGCGTACGGCCTCGCTCACGTCCCCCTCCCGCGCGATCCGCCCCAGCTCCTCCAGCGGCAGGTCGGTGCCCGAGCGCACGCACGCCTCGGCCGGCGCGGCGGCGAGCGCCGGCGCCGCGGCGGGCAGGGCGAGGGCGGTGGCGCACAGGACGGCGGCCGCCAGTCGGTGGATCACGGGGTAAGCGTCGGCGGCGGCACGGGCACCCATGCGGCGGCGGCGCGCAATCCGCCCGTACGCGGGAAGTCAGAGCTCGACGGCGAGCCGTGCGCCGGGCGCGACGCCGCGCGCGGCCAACGTGCCCGCAGGCGCCTCCAGTACGTGCCGGGCGCGCAGCCGGGGCCGCCCCAGGCGCCCCGGCACCATGGTGCGGACCGCGAGGACGCGCAGATCACGGCTGAGGTACGCGACGTCGATGGCGAACCGCATGCCGAAGGTGTGCACTCCCTGCGCGGGCGTGAGGAGCAGCGCCGCGTCCGGCGGCTCGTCGTACCCGAGGAGCCCCCGGCTGCGCGCCCGGAACGAGGCGGCGACCCGCACCGGCATCCGCCCGCCGTCGGGCGTACGCAGGACGGCGGGGCCGTCGGGCCAAGTGGGCATGGGGGGAGGGTAGTAGGGGATCGCCCCGGTGAGGCCGCCGCCGGAAAACCCGTGTGGCTCCGGCGGGCCCCGCGACTACAGTCGGGCCGTGCCCGAGCTGAAGCGATTGCATACGCGCCACGCCCCGGCGGTCCTGGCCTTCGAGCTGGCGAACCGCGCCTACTTCGCGGCCTCGATCCCCGACCGCGGTGACGAGTTCTTCGACCGGTTCACCGAGCGGTTCGACGCGCTGCTGGCCGAGCAGGAGGCCGGCATCTGCGCGTTCCATGTGCTCGTCGACGAGGACGGCGCGGTGCTCGGCCGGTTCAACCTGGTCGACATCGAGGACGGGGCCGCGGAACTCGGCTACCGGGTCGCGCAGCACGCCGCCGGCCGCGGTGTGGCGACGGAGGCGGTCCGGGAGCTGTGCGCGCTGGCGCCGTCGCGGTACGGACTGCGCACCGTGCGGGCGGCCATCTCCCACACGAACGTCGCGTCCCGGAAGGTGCTGACCAAGGCCGGGTTCGTGCGGACCGGTCCGGCCGACCCGGCCCACCTCAGCGGCAAGCCGGGCGACTGGTACCAGCGCGACCTGGAGCCGCAGCCGTAGACCGTCGCCGGGGCGCAACCCCCGGCGTCGCCGGGGCGCAACCCCGGCGGGGACCTGGACGTCCTTGGGTGGGAGACCGGAAGATCCGGTCACCGCGCTGTCGAACCGGGGGTGCCGTCCGACGTGTCGATTCCCGCCCTTGCCGCGCTGGTCACCGCCGCGGCGCTGTGGGGTGCGTGCGTGGGCGCGCTCGCCGTGCCGCGGGCCGCGCACCGGCTGGCCGTGGAACCGGGAGAGCCGTGGCGGGCGGTCCGGGGGGTGGCGTTCCCCGTGCACGAGGGGGTGCGGCCGGGCGTCGTGACGGGCATCACGTGCGGGGTGCTGGCGGCGGCGGCGGGGGCGGAGCCGGAGCTGGCCGTGTGGCTGCTGACGGCGCCCGTCTGTGTGGTTCTCGTCACCGTCGACATTCGGGTACGGCGGCTGCCGGACGTACTCACCCTCCCCCTGGCGGGGGCGGTCGCGCTACTTCTGGGGGGTGCGGCGCTTATAGGGAGCGCGGGCAGCTGGACACGCGCCCTGCTCGGTGGTCTGGCGCTGGGCGGTGCCTATCTCCTGCTCTGGCTGATCAACCCCGGCGGTCTGGGCTTCGGCGATGTGAAACTGGCGTTTCCGCTGGGTATGGCGTTGGGCTGGTACAGCTGGGGGATCCTCGTCACCGGGGCGTTCGCCGGATTTGTCCTCGGCGCGCTCTACGGCGTGGGCCTGATCGTTTCGCGCCGGGGAAACCGGCGAACGGCTCTCCCGTTTGGTCCCTTTATGGCGATTGGGGCCCTCGGTGGCGTCTGTCTGGGCGCGATCGGCGTGAGCTGATCTCCGTATACGGAGAGCTACGGCGCGCGTACTTTTCGAGGTATCCCGCCCGTTGAGTTCTGAGCACCCCTCACCCTGGGTTATGGTGGAGGTCCCCCCCTCGGGCCGGTCCGTATCCCCCCCACGGACCGGCCCGTTTTTCTTTGCCGCACGCGACGGCGCCCAGCGCGGGAGTGGACGGCGTCCAACCTCTGTCGGTGGATCAAGCCGGGCGTTAGTCTCCGCGCCATGCGGCATGGCTTCGCGGAGGACGACACGGCGGCGGACGACCGTGGGGAGCCCGTGGTCGTGCTCGACAGATCGGCACAGCTGCCCGAGCGGCACAGGGCGCCCCTCGTTCTGCGTGTGCTCCGCTGGGAATTCGGCACACTGGCGACAGGCCTCGTCGTCCAGGGGGCCGTGGGGGCGATCCTGGCCGAGCGTGAGGCCACGGCTTACAACGGGGAGCGGCTGATCGTCGGGGCGGCAGGCTTCGGCGCGACCGTCTGGTTCTTCGTCGTGGGTGCCGTGGTGACGTACCGACGTACGCGACGGGCGTACTGGACGGCGCTGGTGGTGGGAGTGGTCGCCATGCTCGGCGGCACGCTGGCAATGACCAGCCGCATCACCTGCCTGCCGCAGAACCCGCACACCGGTCTGCAGCAGGTTCTTTTCGGCGTCTGCTACATAGCGATGCTGCGCGACCGGCGGGTCCGGGAATGGTTCCGCGGGACCTGACAGCCGGGCGACTCCCGGCCGAGAGCCGCCCGGCCGACGGGCAGGCCTCAGCCGCGTCCCGCCCAGATGTTCACGCCGTCCTGGGAGACCGCGAACCGGTCGATGCGCTCCAGCTCCTCCTTCGACAGCGGGGCGGTGCCGAGGGCCGCGACGTTCGCCTCCAGCTGGGGGACGCTCGACGCGCCGATCAGGGCCGACGTCATCCGCGGGTCGCGCAGCACCCAGGACAGCGCCAGCTGGGCCAGGGACTGGCCGCGCTCCTGCGCGATCTCGTTCAGCCCGCGCAGCCGGCGGACGGCCTCCTCCGTGAACAGCTCCGGGTCCAGGGACTTGCCCTGCGTCGCCCGGGAGCCCGCGGGGATGCCGCCCAGGTACTTGTCCGTCAGCATGCCCTGCGACAGCGGGGCGAAGGCGATGCAGCCCATGCCCTCCGCCTCCAGGGTGTCCAGCAGCATGTCGTCCTCGGTCCAGCGGTTGATCATCGAGTACGACGGCTGGTGGATCAGCGGCCGGATGCCCATGTCGCGCAGGATCCCCGCGGCCTGCCGCGTCTGCTCCGCGGTGTACGACGAGACGCCGGCGTACAGCGCCTTGCCCTGCTGCACCGCGGACGCCAGCGCGCCCATCGTCTCCTCGAGCGGGGTCTCGGGGTCGAAGCGGTGCGAGTAGAAGATGTCGACGTAGTCCACGCCCATCCGGGCCAGGGACGCGTCCAGCGAGGAGAGCAGGTACTTGCGGGAACCCCACTCGCCGTACGGACCGTCCCACATCAGGTAGCCGGCCTTCGTCGACAGGACCAGCTCGTCGCGGTGGCGGCGGAAGTCCTGGGCGAAGATCTTGCCGAAGTTGAGCTCGGCGGAGCCGGGCGGCGGGCCGTAGTTGTTGGCGAGGTCGAAGTGCGTGACGCCCAGGTCGAACGCGCGGCGCAGGATGGCGCGCTGCGAGTCGAGGGTGCGGTCGTCGCCGAAGTTGTGCCACAGGCCGAGGGAGATCGCAGGGAGCTTCAGGCCGCTGCGACCCGTACGGCGGTACTCCATGGCGTCGTAGCGGGTGTCGGACGGGATGTAGGGAGAGTCGCTCACATGGTCTCCTTATCACGGGACGCCCCCGTTGCCCGCGACCGGACGCCCGCCCGGTGGCCGGGGGTCGCCCCCGGGTTCCGGAAGGAATGCCTCCGGGCAGTAGGGTGGCGCGATGCGGCGGCGGAGTGGAGGGCTGGGCACGTGAGGCAGAAACTGCGCGACCTTGTGGTGCGGCTGTACGCGCGGCGTGTGGAACGGCGCCTCGACCTCACGCGGGTGCCCAAGCACATCGGCGTCATCCTCGACGGCAACCGGCGCTGGGCGCGGGCCGCGGGCGGCTCCCCGGAGCAGGGGCACCAGGCGGGGGCGGACAAGATCTTCGAACTCCTCGGCTGGTGCGAGGAGACGGACGTCGAGGTCGTCACGCTGTGGCTGCTGTCCACGGACAACCTCGACCGGCCGGAGGCGGAGCTGGTGCCGCTGCTCGGCATCATCGAGGACTGCGTGCGCGGGCTCGCGGCGTCGGGCCGGGTGCGGGTGCACCACGTGGGCACGCTCGATCTGCTCCCCTCCCGTACGCAGGGCGTCCTCAAGGAGGCCGCGGAGGCCACCGCGGACGCCTCGGGGCTGCTCGTCAACGTGGCCGTGGGCTACGGCGGCCGGCAGGAGATCGCGGACGCGGTCCGCTCGCTGCTGTCGGAGCACGCCGGCCGTGGGACGGCGCTCGAGGATCTCGCGGAGACGGTCGAGGTCGAGGACATCGCCCGCCACCTCTATACCCGGGGGCAGCCGGACCCGGACCTCGTGATCCGCACGAGCGGTGAGCAGCGGCTGTCGGGCTTCATGCTCTGGCAGACGGCGCACAGCGAGTACCACTTCTGCGACGTCTTCTGGCCCGCCTTCCGCAAGGTCGACTTCCTCCGCGCCCTGCGCGACTTCGGCGCGCGCAGCAGGCGCTTCGGCGCCTAGCCGCCCTTCGGGCGGCGCCACTCGCTCGGCGTCGGCCGGGGCGGCGCCGCCGCGCGCGCCCGCGCCGCCCCCTGGGCGGCCCAGCTGCCCGCAGCGTTGCGCTCGCGGCGGCCGCCCGACGTGGCGCTCGCGGCGGCCCGCGGGGGTCACGTTTCTCGGCTGCCCGCTGCGTGGCGCTTCGCGGTGCTCGTTTCGTGGTGGCCGAGTTGGCGCTGTCGGGTGCGGGGCCGCTGCGCCCGCCCGTGCCGCCCCCTGGGCGGCCCAGCCGCCCGCAGCGTTGCGCTTGCTGCGGCCGCCCGGCGTGG